>CAIOLZ010000199.1 GCA_903859265.1 uncultured beta proteobacterium | reverse complement strand
TGGCGCGAATGGCGCTGGTGCCCCGAACGCTGGAGGCGCGCGGGCTCGACGCCACACCCGTTATTCAGGAAAAATTGGCCAAGGTAGGGACCGCCAACGCCCACGATGCATCGGCCATACTGGACGTAATCCTGCGTGAGGAGGTAGGCCATGTCGCCATCGGCAATCACTGGTTTCACTGGCTGTGCCGGCGTGACGCTCTGGACCCCGACATCTTTTACGCGCAGGTCGCTACCCGCCACGGTGCCCCGAAACTCAAACCGCCTTTCAATCTGGAGGCCAGACGTAAGGCCGGCTTCACCGATGCGGAAATTCAGGGCTTGCAACACGTCGCGTCACAATAAATCCAAGTGATAAAAAAGTCATTGCCGAATAGAATGCATTGACCTTCCTTCGCCTCCATCGATGCCAGACACACCCGCAACGCGCACTTCTGTTGAGATGCGGCCAACTGTTGACCGGGCGTTTGCTCGCCAGGCAATCCTGGATCACACCCGCGCCGTGTTCGGCTATGAGCTATTTGACCGCGCAACGCCGTCTTCCCAACATACCGCCTCAAGCGATGCACAGCTGCTGTTCAACGCTTTATCCCTGGCGGAAAACGACGCCTTGGCCGCCAATAAAACCATCTTCATCAACTGCACGCACGACAGTCTGGCGGGTGGCCATCTCGACCTGGTGGATCCGCGGCGCGTTGTGCTGGAAATTCCGCCGCTGCCGATTTCACAGATTGATCAGATAGGCAATCGTCTGCCCAACCTTGAGTCCCTCAAGCGCCGGGGCTTCCGGCTGGCATTTGATTACTCCATTCTGACCCGCTCCTATGAGAGCTGGCTGCCGCTGGCTTCGTTCATCAAATTTGATTTGTCGATATTGAAACCGGAGGCCATCGGGTCTTTCGTCAAGCTGGCACAGGCCAAGTCACAAGCGCAACTGGTTGCTGAAAAAGTGGAAACGCATAAGCAATACGAACAGCTGACGGCTCTGGATGTGGAACTTTTTCAGGGCTATTGGTTCGCGGCGCCCGCAGATGTACAGGGGCACCGCATTCGTCCGTCGCAGGCCAATATCATTCAACTGATTGACCTGGTGCGCAAACAGGCCAGCACCGACGCGCTGGAAGAAGTGCTCAAGCGTGACCCGAAGCTGTCATTCAATTTGCTGCGATTCATCAATTCAGCCGGTTTTGGCGTGCGCAGCGAAGTCACCTCCTTCCGGCACGCGGTCATGCTGCTGGGCCTCAACCGCCTGTTCAAATGGGCGGTCTTGCTGATGACGACATCGAGCGACACTGACATGCCTTCGGCGATTGGCACCACGGCGGTAGTGCGCGGGCGCCTGATGGAGCTGCTGGCCACCGAGGTTCTGTCACCAGAAGATTGCGACAACGCATTCGTGGTAGGCGTTTTTTCCCTGCTGGACGCCATGCTGGGCATGCGCATGCAGGACGCATTGGCCGCGGTAAATTTGCCCGCTGTGGTCAACGAAGCGTTGTTGACGCGCACGGGGCCGCTGGGTCCGCTTCTGGAGCTCACGCAAGCCTGCGAAAGCAACGATGACGCAACCTTCGCACGCACCGCTGCTGCGCTGGGCCTGAGCAGCAACCAGATCAATTGGGCACACCTACAGGCACTGAGCTGGGCAGAGAATCTCTCGGCTTAGGTCCGCGCGCGGCCTGTCAGGCCCTTGGATGGTGGGCCGCGTGAATTTGGGCGAGCCTCTCTCGCGCCACATGCGTGTAAATCGTGGTGGTTGAGATGTCGGCGTGACCCAGCAACATTTGCACGGCCCGCAGGTCAGCACCGTGGTTGAGCAAATGGGTGGCAAATGCATGGCGCAAAGTATGGGGTGACAGGGGGCTGCGAATGCCCGCGGCCAATGCGTATTTTTTAATCACGAGCCAGAACATCATGCGCGACATGGCCTCGCCGGCTCTGCTGCCGCGCACCGTAACAAACAAATCGTCGGTCTGCTTGCCGTTCAAAAGCCCGGCACGCACGCCACCCAGATACTGGCGCAACCAGCCCCCTGCGACCTCTCCAAAAGGCACCAGGCGCTCCTTGGACCCTTTGCCCAGCACCCGCAGCACGTGATCGTTGAGGCTTACATGGAAGGTTTTGAGCGTCACCAGTTCGCTGACCCGCAGCCCGCTGGCGTACATCAGCTCCAGCATGGTTCGGTCGCGCAGCCCAAGCCCATCCGAGGTGTCCGGTGCCGCCAACAGCGCCTCCACTTGCGCTTCGGTCATGGTCTTGGGAACGCGCAGGGCTTGCCGGGCGGATTGCAGTTTGAGAGTGGGATCAGACCCGATGGCACCTTCGCGCAAGGCCCAGCGAAAGTAACGCTTGAAAACCGTTAACCTGCGGTTGGCGCTACTGGCTTTGGTTTCTGAATGGCGGGCCGAAAAGTAGGCCTGCAAATCGTGCTCCGTAGTGGCGTTGAGCCAATAGCCCTTTTGTTCATGCAGCCAGCGCACATAAAGGGCGAGATCGCGGCGGTAAGCCGCCAGTGTGTTTCTGGACAAACCCTGCTCCAGCCAGAGTGCGTCGATGAACGCATCGACCGCAGGGTCCACGGTTGCACTGACCGACGCTTCGCTGATGGGATCCATCCGGGCCCACTCACTCCAAGGTCAGTTTTGCCGAATCAACCACCTTTTTGTAAATTTCGTATTCGGCCTTGATCTGCGCGCCAAACTGTTCCGGGGTATTGCCGATGACCAGCGACCCGGTGTCCTCGATGCGCTTTCTCACCGCCGGATCCTCCAGCACCTTGCGCACAGCGGTGCTGACCTTGTCAACCACTTCTTTGGGCAGTCCTTTGGGGCCGTAAATGCCATAAAACGCCATCCGATTTACAGGTTCGAGTCCAACTTCCTTGAAAGTGGGCACGTTGGGCAATTGCGGCACCCGCTGCGGGGCGGCAACCACGATAGGCACGAGGCGACCGGCCAGAATAAACGGCAATGGCGATGGCAAATTGTCAAAGGTCATGGGCACCTGGCCGGCGACCACATCATTCACGGCCGGCCCGGCCCCCCGGTAGGGAATATGGGTGATAAACACGCCAGTCAGGCTTTTGTACAGCTCGGTTTGCAAGTGGCCAATGGAACCTGTGCCGGATGTCGCATAGGAATATTTGCCGGGATGCGCCTTGAGCTCCGCAACAAATCCTTTGTAGTCTTTGGCCGGGAAGGAGGGGTGAACCGCAATGATGTTGGGAGTAGCCGCCACATTGATGATGGGCGTGAAATCGGTTAGCGGGTTGTATGGCGTTTTCGGATTGATAGCCGGGTTGGATGCCACCGTCGATACGGTTGCCACACCGAGCGTGTAACCATCGGGCGTCGCGCGTGCCGTTTCGGATGCTCCAACAATGCCGCCGCCACCGGGACGATTTTCGACGACTACTGGCTGGCCCAGCATTTTTCCCAGTGGCTCGGCGATGATGCGCGCCACGATGTCGGTCGTACCGCCTGGCGCGAAAGGAACTTGCAGTTTGATCGTGCGGCTGGGATAGCTCTCGGAAAAAGCGCCCCCGCTGGCGAACAAACCCAAGGCGCCTGCGCACAGGACAAAGGCATTGCGGACAAAGCCATTCTTCATACCGGAGTCTCCTTTAGAGGGGCAATGTTTTCACCAGCCACGATGTTACATGGCAGGCCGGTACCGCGGGGGTGCGAATGCCTGCCCGACTGGCTGGTATTCTTGTGCCGTGAACTACGCCGAGCTTTTATTCCCCGACTTCCTGCTGATCCTGTGTGGATTTCTGGTGTGCCGCCACACGGCACTGAACCGCACGGTCTGGGAACAAGTTGATGCCTTGGTGTATTACTTTTTATTCCCGGTTTTATTGTTCCAGTCCGTCATCAAAAGCAAACTCGATCTGCATGCCGCCTCGGGCCTGATAGCCGCAGGATGGAGTGCCGGACTGGTCTGCATTGCGCTGGCCTACAGCCTTCCGTATTTGCCCTGGCTGCGCAACCACATTGACCGCCGCGCCCACGCCAGCAGTGCGCAGGTTGCATTTCGATTCAATTCCTTCATAGCGCTGGCCATCGCCGAGCGGCTGGCGGGGCCACAGGGGCAGTTGGCAATCGCTGTGCTGATCGGCGTTGGCGTGCCGCTGTTCAACGTCGCCGCGGTCTGGCCAATGGCACGCCATACCGATAGCAACCTCTGGCAGGCGGTCATTAAAAATCCGCTGGTGTTGGCGACGGCATCGGGCATGCTTGGCAACGTGCTGGGTTTGAGGATCCCATTGTGGCTGGAGCCTGCGGTGACCCGAGTCGGTGCGGCATCGCTCGCGTTGGGCCTGATGGCAGCGGGCGCGGGCATGCAGTTTGGCAAGCTGGCGCAGGCCAAAGCGCTGGGCGTTGCCTTGCTGTCGATCCGGCATTTTGTCGCGCCGGTGGTGGCCATGCTGATGGCGCG
>CAIOLZ010000198.1 GCA_903859265.1 uncultured beta proteobacterium | reverse complement strand
TTTGTCTTCCAGTAACGCGCTAATGACGGCTTCACTGGTGATGACGACGGGTTCGCCATCCTGCGGTCCGGACACATGGGGCAGCGCTGCAACCCCATTTTCAGAAAGTGTCTATCGCGTCCACATGCCTGACTCCACGAGCAATACGGCCACCGACCCGCGGGAGGTGCGACTCGCCGCACCGACCATGGGCGAGAAGCGCCGCATCAGCATTTGGGCTCGCAGCAAGGCCAGGGCATTTGGGGCAGGCTGCAAAGCGTTTAATTCCGACCGATCAAAAGCGTCCCTTACCGAGATGGCCACATCAATCGACTGCGGGTAGGCGGCAACCAGGTCGGGAACCAGCCCGTCATAGCCGCAAGCGCTTGCCTGAAAACTGCACAAACTCACCGCCGCAAACACTGCGGCGGTGACGGCAATCAAGCCAGTTGGGCGCATCAGGGTGTAACGATGTTGAACCAGAACGGGAAGGTGTCGAGCAACGCCAGGAACTCACCCAGTGCTTCGCGACGGCCTTCGATCTTGATGTCGCCCTTGGTGATCGCCTGCTCCAGCGTGACTTCCTTGAGCTGAATGGCGTCCAGTGTGGCCTTGCTTAACGTGACCTTTGCGTCGGCCTGGGCCAGCGGCTTGCCGTAGTTGAGCACGGCGTTTTCAACCGCGAGGCCGTAGTCCTTCTTGAGGTCGGTAAAGTCGATGTTCAGAAAAATTTTCTTGCCAGCGGCTTTGGGGCCGTTGAGCCGCACTGCCAGGTAGTCAAACAGCATTTCGGGCGGCATGGCCTTGATGGTGTCGGGGCTGGCGGAGTTGATGCCACCTGCGGTGGGCACGCCGTTGCGCAACTCAAACGCGCCTTGAAGATAAACACCGCGCCAGGGGCCGGACTCGGCCTGGTAGCCCAATTGTTCGTAGGTGTCGGCCAACAGGTTCTTGGCTTCTTTGTTCTCGGGGTTGGCAAACACCACATGCTTGAGCGCCTTGGCCACCCATCGGTAATCACCCTTGTCAAAGTCGGCTTGTGCGTGTTTCATCACGGATGCTTCACCGCCCATGTATTCAATGTATTTTTTGGCTTCTGCTTCTGGCGGGAGATCGTTCAGGTCAGAGGGGTTGCCGTTGTACCAGCCCATGTACCTTTGGTACACCGCGCGTGAGTTGTGGCGCAAAGTGCCGTAGTAGCCGCGGTTGGGCCAGAACTGGTCGAGTTCCGGAGGCAACTGGATCTGCTCCGCGATTTCAGGCCCGGTGAAGCCCTTGTTCATCAGGTTGACCGACTGGTCATGCGTGTATTTGTACAGGTCACGCTGCTTTTTCCAGTAGTCAATGATCTTGGCGTTGCCCCACTGCGGCCAGTGGTGGCTCTGGAATTTCACATCCACGTCCTTGCCATACAGGTTGATGGTTTCGTTCAGGTAGCCTGCCCACTTCAAAGCATCACGCACTTGTGCGCCACGCAGGGTCAGGATGTTGTGCATGGTGTTGGTGGAGTTCTCGGCCATCCACATCGCGCGAAATTGTGGGAAAAAGGTGTTCATTTCCGCAGGGGCTTCGGTGCCGGGCGTCATTTGAAACACCATCTTGACGCCGTCCACCGTGATTACCTGGCCGGTTTTTTCTACGAATTCACTGGGCAGTATCAGGCCTGCAGTTCCGGTGGAGTTGGATTGCCCCAGGCCGCTGTTCACGCTGCCGAATGCATTGCGCGGGAGTAATGCGCCATACATGTAAATCGCGCGACGCGACATTACATTGCCCGCGATCACGTTCTCGCTGATGGCATGCTCCGTGAAGCCTTGCGGCGCAATGATCTTGACCTTGCCGGCTTTTACATCCGCTTCATCCACAATGCCGCGCACGCCACCATAGTGGTCTGCATGGGAATGGCTGTAAACCACCGCAGAGACCGGGCGTTTCCCGAGCTTTTCGTTGGCAAATGCGAGCGCGGCGCGGGCTGTTTCGGCGCTGATGAGCGGATCAAAAATAATCCAGCCCTTGTCGCCTTGGATCAGAGTCAGATTGGATATGTCGAAACCGCGAACCTGGTAAATGCGGTCCCTGACCTTGAACAGGCCATTGATCATGTTGAGTTGTGCATTGCGCCACAGGCTGGGGTTGACCGAGTCGGGCGCGGCCTTGTCCAGCGTGATGAAATTTTTGAAGCTTTCCAAATCCCAGGCGATCGTGCCGTCGCTGTCCTTGGCAATCTGAAGGATGCTGGGGGCGGCGATGAAGCCGCGCTGTGCGTCCTCAAAATCAGACTTGTCGTTGAACGGGAGGGCGCTGAGTACCGCCTTGTTGGCGGCAATCGTGGCAGCGGTTGCGGGTTTGGGTGGAACCAGCGTCTGTTGCGCTTGCACCATTCCCGAACCTATCAACAAAGTTGACAGGAGTATGGCAAGGGATTTTTTGATCTTTACGGTCGGATGTCCTTGATGTAGATGACGTAAACGGGATTCACCCGCGCCCGGCAGGTGCCTGAGGCCGCAGAGACCTCCAAAACAATTTTATGGAGGCGCTATGGCGACGCCATAGAGAATGGGTGAAACGCTTTTTGCCCATTGGGGCAAAAAACCCGAGGCTTCCTGCTTACTGGGGGGTGTTGGTGGCCTTGGCGACCAGTTCGGCAAGACTGTTGGCGCCGAACTTTTCCATGATGGATGCGCGACAAGATTTGATCGTCCTGTCGCTGACGCGCAGTTGGCTGGCGATATCCCGAGTCAAGGTGCCGCGCAGCACCAGTTGTAAAACCTCTCGCTCCCGCGCGTTGAGTTGCGCAAAGCGCGCCTGCCTGTCCCTTTCCTGATTTTGCTTTTCTTGCGCCAGCGCGTTCGCAGTCAGAGCAGTGGCAATCGCCTCAAACAAGGTCTGGGCGTCAACCGGCTTGGTCAGAAAATCATGTGCACCGGTTTTCAGCGCTTTCACGCTGCTGCGGATATCTCCGCGGCCACTCAAAAAAATGATAGGGATGGTCCAGCCACGCTGCCGCAGGGCCTCTTGCAAGGCCAGCCCGTTCGGACCCGGCATGTGCAAGTCCAGCAGCAGGCAACCGTCAGGCATGGACGAATGTGTCACAAGGAAATCGCCTGCAGACGCATAGGCCCGGGTTGCGTGCCCTGCGGCACGGAGCAGGCGCGACGTGGCGATGCGATGGGAATCATCGTCATCGACGATATGCACCACGGGGTTGGCAGTGGCAAAAGGTTCCTGTTCCGGGCTCATGGTGGTGTTGCGTAAACCGGCAAAGTAACCGTAAAGGTGCTCCCCTGGCCGGGTTGGGAGACGAATGATATGGTCCCGTGGTGGGCCTGAACAATGGCGCGCACGATCGGCAGGCCCAGTCCGAGGCCGTCGGTCTTGGTGGTGCAGAAAGAATCAAACACGGCGCCGCTCAGGGACTCTTCGATTCCGCAGCCGGTGTCGATGACTTCCATGCAGATCTGGTGCTCTTTATTGGCAGTTTGGAGCGTCAGGTGGCGTCGGCCCGGTGAGACGCAATCCAGTGCATCCATGGCATTGAGCGCCAAATTGATAACGACTTGCTGCAGTTGCACGCTGTCGCCGGACAACAGGTCGTTCGCAGCGGTCAAGTTCAGATCCAGTCGGATGCCTCTGCGTCGCGCCTCCGGTTGAAGAATGGAGAGTACGTCATCAATCGCTGTGTGCAGGTGAACTGGCAGATGCTCAAGGTCGTGTTTGCTCAACAGAGCACGTAGTTTTTTGATGACGGAATGGGCCCGTTCGTTGTCACGGCGTATGTCGCTCAGGATGTCGCGCAACTGCTCCGGGGTCGCAGCATCTTTGGCCAGCAGAATTTCGCCAGCCCGCGCGTTGCTCAGGATGGCTCCCAGTGGCTGGTTGATTTCGTGGGCGATGGACGCCGTGAGTTCACCCATGGCCGCAAATCGCATCGCGCGCGCCAGCTCAATGCGCTGGCGGTTGCCCATTTGTTCGGCCGCTCTCAGGCGCCGACGCTGTTGGAGCAGGACAGCAATTGTCAATCCCTGCAACGCGATAACGATGAACACTCCCAGCACAAGCCATCGGTATTGCGTCCACAGATTGCGTGGCAGGTTGGTTACCTCACATTGGGCAGGTAGTGCCGAGAGACTTAAGCCATGGGCCGCCATGGGGGTGTAGTCTGCGATGCAGTGTGAGCCGAGCGTCTGTTGGCGCGCGCTCAGGGGTGCGACCTTGCCGCGCAGTATGTCAGCCGCCATCTCGGCGGCCCGCTGGCCCAGTTCCTGGTAATTCACCACCCGCCCTGCCGCCACGCCGCGACCTGCGTAAGTGCCGTACATGCCGTACACGGGAGCCCCCGATTTGGCAGCAATTTTTTCAAGCGCGTCTGCCGGAAAAAATGGCAGCCCGCCGGCGTCCCTGAACATCGTGGTGTAGAGGATTGCGGTGCTGGCATCGGTACCTGCAAGCTTGGCCGTGAGTTCAGGCAGGGTATAGGTGTTCCAGACTTCGGTTGTCCAATGGTCCTGCCGGCGCGCTGCCGCCATGACCTCCTCCACCTGCGAATGGTCGAAGGGACTGGTACCTCCCACCACCGCAAGCCGCGTCGCGGCGGGTTGCAATGCGTGAATCATGTCCAGCGTGCCCTGCACATCGAGCTTCCAGGCAAGGTAGGGATAGGCGTGGATCGGCGATTGCGAATCGATCATGGCGCTGCTGACCGCGCTGAAGATGACAGGCGCGTCAGGCCATAACCTGTGGTGGTAACGATCGACAAAGTCCACAATGCCGTCACCCGACGCAACCACCAAATCGACGGGTTGCCCGGCGTACTTTTTGGACAAGAGTGCTACGGACTCCGCCTCAAAGTTTCGCGGGTTGAAGCGCTGCGCGTCTATCGACTCCACAAAAAAAGTGACGGGCCCGGGTGCCAGGGCTTGCAAAGTGGTTCGTAAACTGTGGTCGTGCGCTTGTACTGCGGGCAACGAAAGGTCGCCACCCAGCATCAACAGAACACGCCAGGGCCGGCCCGAAGTTTTCGCGGCTTCCTCCGCATGCAAGGCGTTTGACGCGCACGCAATCACGAGGATCAGAACACGAAGCAGTGAAAATCGGGTGGTCATTGACGGGCAAAAAATGCCCGTTGATGGTATCGAAAACCGGATTGCCCGACAGAAAACAATTCGCTTGCTTTTACCTGGCGGTGATGGTGACCGGTATGGTGAGCGTGGCGCTCAGACCCGCATTGTCCGTGGCAACCACTTTAAGGCTGTAGTTACCCACCACCGGGCTGGCCCAGTTCGCAACCAGGGTGTTTGCGTTGAGGCTAAAACCCATGCCCAGTGGTACACCGGAGATGGTGACAGACAGGGAAGTGGCCGTTGCATCCGAAATAGTGATGCTGCCGCTCAAGGGTTTGCCCGCCGCGCCTAGCATGGCTGCGGCCGTGATCACGGGGCCCGCGCTTGTAATCCTGATGGTGTAAATGCCGGTGCCGGTCAGGCCGGTTCTGGAGTCTTTTGCTGTCACGGTAACGCTGTAGGCACCGGCGACCGGTGACGCCCAGGACAGGACCCCGCTGGCGCTGATCACCATGCCGTTTGGCGCGCCACTCAGGCTTAGCGTGACCGGATCGCTGGACGTAACCGCGGTCGCAAAAGAGAACGGCGTTCCCGCCACACCCGACGCGGAAGCTGCGGCCACGACCGGCGGCGTGGGTGGGGTCACCGTGACGGTGTAAACACCCTGACCACTCAATGCAGTCTTGCTGTCCTTGGCGGTGACGGTGACGGCGTAGGTGCCAAGCAACGGAGCCGGCCAGCTCACGACCCCGGTACTGCTGATGCTCATGCCGGACGGCGCGTTACTCAGGGTATAGCTGACGGGGTTGGATGCCAATACCGCTGCGGTAAAGGTCAACGGTGTACCTGCCGTGGCACTGATGGCCGCCGGAGTGACTACCGGTGCGGTGGCTGCGCCCGCAGTGGTCAGTGCACTGATCAATCCGCCAACGTTGGGCGTGCCCAGCCCGGTGAGCGTGTCATAGCCGGCTTTGGCGGCGCACACCGCGCAGGTGCCGTCCGAGCCCCGAGTGATGTCGGCGAATACGCCGGAATAGCTGCCAGGCACGGTGGCAATTTGCCCGTATAAAAGCGTATGCGGAGCGCCCAACGCCGGCTTGCCGGTCTGGGCCCGCGCGGCATTGGCCACAGCCATCAAACCCGCCCACTGCGGGGTCGAAAGACTGGTACCCCCCACACTGAGCCAGCTCACCGTGGTGGTGCCTGGCGTTTGCACGGCCACATACTGGCCTGACGCGGGGTCGGCGTTAAAAGCGACGTCGGCCACGGCCCGGTGCGCCGGGGCGCCCATGCCGGGAACCGTGGTGTTCTGGTAGCTGGGAGCAGGTAAATAGCTGCTGACGCCCCCGCCGGTGCCTGACCAGGCCACTTCACTGCGGCTGCCGGTTCCGGTATAGCTCAGTGTGGTGCCGCCTACTGCGACCACGTTAGCGGAAACCGAAGGCCAGGAGACTGCAGCGCCAGAGTCTCCGGTGGCTGCCAGGTAGGTCATCCCGGCAGATGTAAAGGCCGAGTCCACCGACGCTGTCCAGTTCCCTTCAGGCGAACCAAAGCTCATGGAAACAACGCCCGGGCCCATCGTATTGGCCAGTTTGACGGCGCCCAAGAGGCTGTTGAGCGACGCGTCAGGTGCTTCGATCAGCACGATGCGGGCCAGCGGTGCAGTGGCATGGGCCCATTGAACGTCCAGGGTAATCTCGGTCGCCCAATTCGCGTCGTAAGCCGGTGCGTTTGCGGACATGGTTGCGCCCGCGGTGCTGAAGACCACGGAAAACTCGCAGGCCGTCCCTGAGGCGGGCGGCAACGGCAAGGAGGCAGTTGGGGCAATGGATTTGGTGGTGCAGGCGGGCAGACCAAACTTGGCGTTGAAGGCCGCGAGTTCTGCCGCGGCGTTGGGATCATGCTGTGCGTCAATGAGGTAGATCGTCTGACCGGCGCCGAGCTGCGCAGCCTGGGCCGTGCTGACCGCTGGCAAACCATAAGCGGCACGAATCTGCGCAGGCGTATAAGTGGCAATCACTGTTGACGCCGCCAGCGGTGCTGCGAAACCGTCGGCTGCCATTTGCGCGCTGTGTCGCGCGCGCGCTGCTGAGGGCTCGCGCATGTCCTGCGCCGTCAGCCTTTGGGTGGACAGTCCTAGCATGCCTTGTGACGTGGCTTGCTGATGCGCTGCAGACGTGGAAGACGCATCCGGATGGAAGACGTCGCTGTCGTCCGGAGCGTCGAGCAAGGCGGGTGCCGCATGGAAGAAGGGCTGCGCGATTTGCATGGCCGCTACCTGCGGCAGATTGGCCAGGTTGATCGTCAGGGTTGTGGAACCGGTGGCCAACTGCGCTGGTTCGCTTGTGGAGGCCTGGCTTGCCGTGCTGCTGCCATCGCCGCCGCCGCAGGCGCTCAAAATCATGGCTGTCGCCAAGGCGGGCAGCGCGGGGAAGTTTTTCATGGCCTTTCCTCTCCAAACAGGGCGAGGGCCACGCCTGATCAATGTTGTGCACTCTTGCAACCAAACGCGAAGCGCCTGAATCAACATTGGCAACCCCGCTTCCATCTCGCTTTCGCGAATTAGGCCGGTGGCTTTGCGTCCCTGCCTTTCGACAGGTTTGCCCTCAGAATCCGCGATGTGCGGACCAGTTTCAAATTGTAAATGTCAAAACTGACTTTTGCCAGAGATTTCCGGGGCTTGCTTTCTTTGGCTCAGTCACCACGGAGCGGCTTTTGCACGGCAGCGCGCTCTGCCAGCGGCAAAACCTGGTAGTCCGGCAGGAACAGGCAATTGCTGGCGAACCGGCTTTCAAGCCCGGCGCAGCGTGCGGCAACCGATCGGGCCGTTGGCTTGATGCCGTGATCGACCCAGTCGAGCAGACTGGTGATCAAGGCTGCGTATTCGGTGTCGTTGAAATAGCTATGGACATGCTCGTCGGTGAAAGTCTGAACCAGCAGGTCGCTGTTGCCCGCCTTGTCCAGCGCCGTTTTGTAAACCGACTCCAGTTCCACGAACGCGGTCGGGTCATCGATTGCGTGCGCTGTCAGTACAGGAACATTCACATGGCCGTCAGGCGCGCTGTCCTGTTCGAGCTGGGCCACCGCTAGCGCATCGGGTCGAGGCCCAAACGGATTGCGTCCGCCCAGCTGCGCTTGAACCAGATCCTGAAAGAGCCATGTCGCCCAGTTCAAGTGATCCAGCAATGCTTCCGGGTTGATCCTTGCAGCGCTGGCAATGGCGGCGAGATTGGCCTTTTGCCGGTCGCTGCGGTCTTGTGTCGGCATGCCAACTCCGGTGCACTCCCTGACGCGGCGGGCAAGCTCGGCGCGGGTTAAGGAACTGTTGGCTGGCAAGCCCGTCCACAGCGGATACTGCGGTTCTTCCGGCAGCGGATGGTTGTGGCAAATCTGTTGGTAGGCCGTACGCAGGTCGGCGCGGAACTGGTAGGCAATTACCCCTCCACCGAGCACGCCGCTGGTCAGAAGAACGCCGTCATACGGCCCGCGTTGGCCATCCACAGTTGCGTAGATTTCGGCCGCTTTGGCCGCCACTCCGCCGCCATAACTTTGCCCGTGCAGCAAAGTACGGCGGGGTTGCCCGAACCGGTCAACAAAAATCTGGCGCAGGCGCTCGGTGTCTTGCGCCGCCATCGTCACCCCATACCCACCACGCCGATAGGACGAGCCGGCCCACGCGAACCCCATGTTGGGGATCAGTGCCCAGCGGCGCAAGTCTTCTTCGCTGCGACTGGCCTTGGGTGGACCCGCCTGCGCCGGTCCACCGTGGGCGTGCATCACCAGCACATGGTTCCAGTCCCTTGGGATGGCGATTTGGTAGAAAGCACCTTGCGGGTCTTTGCCGGCATAGCAGTCCGCCGGTACCGTGATTTCAGCCGGGCAGGCACTGGCGAATGGCAGGTCTGCTGCGGCCAGCGCTGGCTCGGTTGCCCAGAACAACGAAGACAGCGAGAACGTGACCACGCCAAAAAGCACGCGCGCGTAGTGTGATCGCATTGGCTTGTCCTGGTGCTGGTCGGATTACAGGTCGATCAACAGCCGGGCTGACTTGGAGCGCGAGCAGCATGGCAGAAACTGGTCGTTGGTGGCGCGCTCGTCGGGCGTGAGGTATTGGTCGCGGTGGTCGGGTGTGCCGGACAGCACGCGCGTGAGGCAGGTTCCACACAGACCCTGCTCGCAGGGATGAAATGCCTTGAGCGCCAGATGAAGCAGTACGGCGCTGTCCTTGCCTATCGAGTACAGCAGCACAGGACGATCGCACTCCGCAACGACTTCGCGC
>CAIOLZ010000197.1 GCA_903859265.1 uncultured beta proteobacterium | reverse complement strand
CTGATCAAGCTTGAACTGACCGAGAGCATGGTGCTCAATAACGTGGCAGACACGATAGAAAAAATGCAGGAACTCAAAGCGATGGGCGTTCTGTTTTCGATGGACGATTTCGGCACCGGTTATTCATCGCTGTCCTATTTAACCCGCTTGCCTCTGGACCAGCTCAAGATTGATCAGTCGTTCGTCAGGAATATTGGGTTGCACGAATCCGATTCGGCGGTGATCGACTCGATCATCGGACTTGCAACCAGCCTGGGCCTCGAAGTCATTGCCGAGGGCGTGGAAACTTTGGAACAGCGCGACTTTCTGGCCCTGCATGGCTGCCAGCGTTGCCAGGGCTACCTGTTTGGTAGGCCTTTGCCGATATCGGAATTTGACGCCTGGCTGAACAGTGGAAGCGCTGTCCGGTAGGGTTTTGGTATGGTTGTGTCATCCTTAAAATCAGGTTGAAAGTTTCATGCGCATATTGCTGGTTGAAGATGCCAAGTCAGTAGTGCAGGTCATGACCGCACGTTTGTCCAGTTACGGACATGAGGTGGTTCACGCAGAAAACGGGAAAGTAGCCGTTGACCGGTTTGAGGCGGCGTCGCCTGACCTCGTGCTGATGGACATCGAGATGCCGGTGATGAACGGATTTGAGGCATCCCACTGCATCCGCCAGCTTGAGGCGCACAAGCAATGGGCGTGGACCCCCATCATTTTCCTGACGTCGTCGGACACGGTAGAAAATCTGGTGACTGCGATCGAGGCCGGAGGCGATGACTTCATGGCCAAATTTGCGCCCGAACCTGTCCTCAAGGCAAAAATGAAAGCCATGGCACGCATCGCAGCAATGCGCCAAAGCCTTTCCATTGCCAACAAAAAGCTGCAAAGCCTGGCGGACCAGGATGGCTTGACCGGGCTGGCAAACCGCAGGAGCATGGATACTAAGGTCGATGCAATTTGGCAAAACGCGGCGTCCACAGCGTCGGCGTTTTCCATCCTGATGATTGATATCGATAATTTCAAGAAGTACAACGACCACTACGGGCACCAGTCGGGCGACGACTGCCTGCGCCACGTCGCCCAGGCACTCGATTGTGCAGTGGCGCACGCCAATACCTGCATTACCCGCGACGCATTTACTGCGCGTTACGGTGGTGAGGAGTTTGCCGTCATTATTCCGGGCGGATCAGACGGGCCGGCAAGGATGCTGGCGCAAAGCCTGGTAGAGACGGTACGTAACCTGTCCATTCCCCATCAGATGAATGCACAGTGGGGAATAGTCACCATTTCGGTCGGCGGGGCCTCGGTCGAAAAGCCTGAAGGGCCGGTGAAAGTGGCGTTCCGGTTGGCTGACGCACGTTTGTACCAGGCAAAAAACCTGGGAAGAAATTGCGCTGTGGCCGCGTAGCCGATAATCTTTTTTTGAAAAAAAAGCCGAACCAAATTGAAGAAAGTCAGTACCAGGGACATCCGCACGAAAGGCTTCGCGCCGCACGGCTCCATGGAACTGGCCGTTTTGGACCGGCTCAATGTGATTGAGGCCAAGGGTCCGTTTAACCTTGAGTTGGTAAAAGCCGGTGACGTGGTTCAGGAAAAACTGGACGCCGACCTGCAAGCCAAAGGCCGGTGGGGCACGCTTCTGATCTTTACGGAAAGCGCACTGATCTCATTCGAGGCCCTTGCGGAAGTGGAACACATCCTCAAGCGCAGAATGGCAAAAGGCATATGCCCGCAGGCTGTGGCGCTGGTCCTGGGCCCCGACGTGGAGGGCGCGTCAATGCTGTCCTCCCATTATCTGAAGGCATACACCAATGCAGGCATCAATGCGCGGTTATTCGAGCAGCGGGCAGCGGCACAGGATTGGCTGATAAAAGAGATTGGCGAGTAGCAAAATCGTGGCAGGTGCGTGGCCTGTGTCAACATCGGTATTTTCAAGGGCACCGGTTTGCCGATTCACTTATCTAAAGGTAGAAAAATATGAAATGGATAGCTCTAGGTTTGGCGTTGATTGTTTCCACAACTGTCAGCGCCAAAACAACAACGCTGTTATGCGAAACCTTGCCTCTCGTGCAGCCGGGGTTGAAGGGAAGTGCTGCAAACCAGAGTCGCGCGAAAAACACTGACTATTCCACCTGGAACGTCGTGGTGCAAAGCGACGCAGGCGGCAAGGTCACATCGGTCAAACTCAATGACGCCGAGAAGGAATTCGCGCTCAAGGGCGACACCTTGCAGTTCAGGAACAATTTTCTGAGCCTCATGGAAATCAATTTGCAAACCAAGCTGGTAAGAACGACGCTGACCGGTTACGACACCGAGGACCAGGGGACCTGCAAAGAGGTGTCGGTGGTGGACAGTGCGCCGCCCAAAGACGCTGCTGCAGCCAAAGCCGTCCCCGTGGTTCAGGAGGCCGCTGTGGCAAAGCTGGCGGTTGCGGAGCCAAAAGCTTTGGTGATCAACGAGATCCAGGTGACCGATGCTGAAAAATACAAGGAATATGCGTCGCAAGTGCCCGCTACCTTGCTGCCGTTTGGCGGAGTCATGGTGGTGCGGGGCGGCAATGTCGAAGTGCTCAGTGGTGCCGAATTTGGCGGTCGTGTGGTGATTCTTGAATTCCCGAGCCGTGCAAAGGCAATGGCATGGCATGAATCCGCGGACTACCAAAAAATACTCAAGGTCCGCAACGCAAGTTCCAATTCCAGAGTTTTCATTGTGGATGAGGTCGCTCCCTGATTGCGTGAGCGCAGGTAATCCATTGACGCCGTCGGGCCATCGACTCTGGCGCTTTTTGCGTGCTCAACCGGGTCGTGTAAATTCGCACGCCACTGCACAGGAGGTTGGTTGCGATGGCCCGGATTGAGCGAATTCTTATCACCCACCACCAGCTG
>CAIOLZ010000196.1 GCA_903859265.1 uncultured beta proteobacterium | reverse complement strand
GGTTTTGGGCGGGTGGTAGGCGTGGACTATGGCCTGGTCATTCCGAACGACAAATTGACCCTGCGCGCGGGCGCGGTCAAGCCGATGCAAACGCCCGCCTGGCAGGAATGTCAGGACGATCTGATGCGCCACGCCGAGGCAGCAGGCATTCCGCGTGATACGCCCTGGTACAAGCTGACCGAAGCGCAAAAGGAATGGGTGTTCAAGGGCTCGCCCCAATGGAACGGCAAGTGGAACCAGCACTGGTTTGGTGTGGACCGGTTCTTTGAATACCTCGAATCCAAGGCCTACAAGATGCACATTCGCGTGCTCCTGTCCAAGTACCGCAGTTACACGCCCTGCGGCACATGCGGCGGCGCGCGGCTCAAGACCGAGAGCCTGTTGTGGCGTATTGGCACGGCAGAGCAGGCCAACGCCGTTTTGGAACCCGCGAAGCGCTTTATGCCCAAGGGTGTGCAGTGGACGCGCGCGCAACTCGAAGCGCTGCCGGGCTTGTGTTTGCACGACATGATGCTGTTGCCGCTGGACAAGTTGCGGCGGTTTTTTGATGCGTTGCAGTTGGGCCTGGGTAATGCCTATGAGCCGAAAAGCGAGGCACTGGCGGCCAGCGCGATGAATGAGGCCGAGAGCAAGACCCTCAAATTGTTGTTGGAAGAGGTGTGTACCCGGCTCAAATACCTTTGCGATGTGGGCATTGGCTACCTTACTTTGGACCGCCAGAGCCGCACCCTCAGTGGCGGCGAGGTGCAGCGTATCAACCTCACAACCGCGCTCGGTACCTCGCTGGTCAACACGCTGTTTGTGCTGGACGAGCCCAGCATCGGGCTGCATCCGCGCGATATGCACCGCATCATCGTGGCCATGCAGCGGCTGCGTGACGCGGGCAACACGCTGGTGGTGGTGGAACACGACCCGGCGGTGATGCTGGCGGCTGACCGCATGATCGATATGGGCCCGGGGCCGGGCGAGCGGGGTGGACAGATCGTTTTTGACGGCAGCACTGAGGCGCTCAAGAGTGCCGACACGCTGACTGGCGCTTATCTGGGCGGGCGCAAACAGGTGGGCATGGGGTTCAAACGCATGGTGGCGCCCAACACCCCACGGCTGATTCTGGAGGGCGTTACCGAGCACAACCTCAAGAACATCGATATCGAGATTCCGCTGCAGCGGCTGGTGTGCATCACCGGTGTCAGCGGTTCAGGCAAATCCACGCTGGTGCAGGACGTGCTGGCGCCCGCCTTGCTGCGCCACTTCGGCAAGGCCACAGAAACGCCGGGCGCCCATGCGCGCTTGCTGGGCGCAGAACTGATCAGCGAAGTGGTGTTTGTCGATCAGTCACCGATTGGTAAGACAGCACGCTCCAACCCGGTCAGCTATGTGGGTGCCTGGGACGCGATTCGCGAACTTTTCGCTGCGGCACCACTCTCCCGTGAGCGCAGCTATACGGCGAGCAAGTTCAGCTTCAACAGCGGCGACGGACGTTGCCCGACCTGCGGCGGTTCGGGCTTTGAACACATTGAGATGCAGTTCCTCAGCGACGTCTATTTGCGTTGCCCGGATTGCGACGGCAAGCGCTATCGCCCGGAGATCCTGGAAGTCACCATCGAGCGCGGCGGACGCGCCTTGAATGTGGCGGATGTGCTGGATTTGACCGTGAGCGAAGCGGTGGCGCTGTTTGCTGCCGACCGCGATGTCATCCGCGTGCTGCAACCCATCGTGGACGTGGGGCTGGAATACGTCAAGCTCGGCCAGCCCGTGCCCACCTTGTCTGGCGGCGAAGCGCAGCGTTTAAAGCTGGCTGGTTTCCTGGCCGAAGCTGCCAAAAGCAACACCGCAAGCCGCCAGGCCACTGCCAGACGCGGCGCCCTGTTCATGCTCGACGAGCCCACCACCGGCCTGCACTTTGACGATATTGCCAAGCTCATGCGTGCGCTGCGCAAGCTGCTCGATGAGATCGGAAGAGCACACG
>CAIOLZ010000195.1 GCA_903859265.1 uncultured beta proteobacterium | reverse complement strand
CGTTTGAGGGTGTATTGCCATCTGCTCTGGGCATGTTGGAGGAAGCAACGCTGGAGCGGCTCGATCAAGATTTGAGCGCGCTGATCGTCCTTCTGAAAGTCGATGAGCGCGCAGAAAAAATTACATTGGCCAACATCGAATAGCTTGTGGGCGGGCATATTACTTGCGTGGGTCGGCTGGTCGTATTTACATTCGTCGCATTGGTATTTGATTGAAGCCCTAGATAAAGAAAATCTGGCCGATGGCTCGTAACTCCGCGAATCTGCCCAACCTTGATTACTGTGGAGTAACCGTACGCCTGCCCAAGGGCCTCACGGGTGAAGCCTTGGCAAGCCACTATCCGGCAATACTTCTCGCGGCTGAAATGGGGTCATTGGTCGAAATCGATGTAAGCAGCGATTCCGCCAGTGATTACATGCATCTAAAAATCACGCGCAGCGCCGCAGGTTTGATCGCCAACGGTTCAGACACGCTCGGTTTGAGAAAAAATTTGCTGCGGCTGCCCGGGAGCTGGGACGACGTGCTTTGCCTGGAAATTTTTGTAGCAATGTTGTTGGGGCCATTTCCTGTGGAGTACCCAAGCCTGGGTGAGCTGCAGTCTGCAATCAATATGCGGGCCAACGTAGTAAGGGCTGCGGAAAATACCGTTTTATTATTCGGCACCGAAACTGCCAGCCGGCCCACAGACTGCTGGCAATATGACGACGACGAAGGTTTCATACTGCGTCCGGATGCGTCGCTAGTGACCGCCTTGACCAAAGCCACGCAACCCGGCACATTGCGCGAACCCTATTCTTTTTCCTGCTACCGCGCCACTGAATACGTAATTTTGTTGGGCATAGCGCAGGAAATTCAGCACTGCAATGCGCTGCTGTATGCCGAACTTGAATCCCTGTGGAAACGGCGACAGATCAAGTCTGCGGAATTTCACGAAGTGTTCTTACGTGAAACCGGGTCTATGGAGTGCCCGTATCCCTGCAACTACTACATTCCCGGGGACCGTGTCTGGTTTCGCAATCCTGATGCAGCTTCCGCCGATATTTCAGGTTACGAAGGTTCGTGGGTCATCTATCTCGGTGACGGGCTGTTTTCCAATTTCTGGAAACGCAACCGGCCCTATACGCTGGATTCAAAGTTTCTTGAAATTTACCACTGGCGCAACAGTGTGGTGGGTTGCGGGCAGGACGGTGCATGGATCGATGAACAATTGTGCGAAAGACTGGTCGAAGCCAGCCTGCAGCATCCTGATGCGGTGTCAGCCATCCTGGCGCAAATGGGCCGCTACCGAGAGCCGCGTGGCGTTTACACAAGCGAAGGCGGCTGCGTTGACACTACCCGGGAATTTGCGCGCTGGGTGCGGCCGGGTAGCTGCACCATAGTCCTTCCGCCCGCCGCAAGCTAGCCCACTGCACCCCAGTAGATACCGTAGGGCGGCAGGTCGAACCCGTTGCCGGTGCGATGACCTGTCTGGTGCAGTGGCAAGTGCCCCAGGACATAGGCAGCGCTCTGCGGCGCGTCGTCCAGAGTGACCTGAAGCGGCTCGTCCGTGAAATTAAACACACATAACCAGCCGCTACCCGGGTTCGATGTTGGCGGCGTCCGAACCAAAGCCAGCACCTCCTCGGTCCCTTGCAAAAATCGGATTGCGCCCTCTACCATGGTGGGGTCCTGCCTGCGCCATGCCAGAAAAGCGCGCACAAACGCCAGTGGTGATTGCGGATTGCGTTCGGCACTGGATACCGCGTTACGCAGATGCTGCGGTGGAATGGGCAACCATGGCTTGGTGGCCTGCCCGTTGCTGAAACCGCCCGTTGGCTGTGCACTGTCCCATGGCATCGGGGTGCGGCAGCCATCGCGCCCCTTGTCTTCCGGCCAAAAGGCGATGCCGCGCGGGTCCTGCAGTTCTTCAAACGGTATCTCTGCGTCCTCCAGTGCCAGTTCATCGCCCTGGTACCAGCAAACGCTGCCGCGCAGGCTGCAAACCATGGCCAGTTGCATGCGGACAAAGTCATCCGGCGCGCGCAGTCCTTTCCAGCGCGTCAGCACGCGGGTCGCGTCATGGTTGCCTATCGTCCAGCAGGGCCAGCTATTGGCTCCCGTTTTCTGGTTGGCTTCCTCAAATTCCATCGCATGGCGCCGGATATGGCTGGCGCGGTGGTCAGGCCCCAGGAATGCAAAGCTGTAGGTCATATTCAGGCGCTTGTTGCCTGCGGTGTATTCCAGCATCAGCGGCAAGGCTTCGGCGTCGCCAACTTCGCCCACGCTGGCGGCACCGTACTGGTCCATAAGTGCGCGTACTTTTTCAAAGAACGCGACATTCTCTGGACGATTTTTGTCGTACAGGTGCTCCTGCATATCGTACGGATTGGCCGCTGTTTCCGGTTCTCCGGCAACCGGCACACGCGCCGGGTTGCTGCGCAATTGGCGGTCGTGGTGCAGGTAGTTGGCGGTATCAAATCGAAAACCGTCGAGCCCACGGCGCAACCAGAATTCCAGGTCGTCCATCAACTGCGCCTGGACGGCGGGGCAGTGGTAATTCAAGTCGGGTTGGGACGCCAGGAAATTGTGCAGGTAATACTGTTTGCGCCGCGCGTCCCAGGTCCAGGCGGAACCGCCGAACACGCTTTGCCAGTTGTTGGGCGGCGTACCGTCAGGCTGGCAATCGGCCCACACATACCAGTCCGCGCGCGGGTTGTCCCGGCTTGAACGACTTTCCTGAAACCACGCATGCTGGTCCGACGTATGGGACAGGACTTGGTCCACCATGACCTTCAGACCCAGGTCGTGGGCCCGTGCAATGCACGCATCCAGATCTTCCAGCGTGCCGAACAGGGGATCGATGGCGCAGTAGTCTTGCACGTCGTAGCCAAAATCCTTCATGGGTGACTTGAAGATCGGAGAGAGCCATATGGCATCGACATTCAGGCTGGCGATGTAGGGCAAGCGCTGGGTAATGCCCCGGATATCGCCTACGCCATCCCCACTCGCGTCAGCAAAGCTGCGCGGGTAGATCTGGTAAATCACGGCACCCCGCCACCAGGCGGCTGGCGACGCGGGGTGCTTGGCGCCGCGCATCTATATCTCCAGCCGATCGGACTTCCAGATGTTTTCGGCGTATTCCGCGATGGTGCGGTCTGCCGAAAAAGGCCCCATGGCTGCGACGTTGCGCAGGGCCTTGATGGTCCACGCGCGCGGGTCCTGGTAGGCCAGGTCCACACGCTCCTGCGTCTGCACATAACTTTCATAGTCGGCCAGCAACATGTAGTGGTCGCCCCAGTTCACCAGCGCCTCGTAAATGCCCTGGTAACGCTCGGGCTCATCCGGGCTGAACAGCCCGCTGCGGATCGCGTCCAGTACTACCTGCAATTCAGGGTTGGCATCAAGCAGTTCCCGAGACACATAACCGCCGACGCGCCGGGCCGTCACCTCGGGCGTGGTCATGCCAAAAATAAATATGTTTTCAGCGCCGACGTTTTGCAAAATCTCTACATTGGCGCCATCCAGCGTACCGATGGTGAGCGCACCGTTGAGCGACAACTTCATGTTCCCGGTGCCGGATGCTTCGGTGCCCGCGGTGGAAATCTGCTCCGACAGATCGGCTGCAGGAATAATGACTTCGGCCAGACTGACGCTGTAATTGGGAATGAAAACCACCTTGAGCATGTCGCCCACCCTGGGGTCGTTGTTGACCACGGCAGCCACGTCATTGATCAACCGGATGATGAGCTTGGCCATGTGGTAGGCCGACGCCGCCTTGCCGGAAAAAATGACAACACGGGGCACCTGCACCGATTGCGGGTCTTTCAAAATGCGCAGATAACGGGTGATCACGTGCAGCACGTTGAGCAACTGCCGTTTGTATTCGTGGATACGCTTGACCTGCACGTCAAACAGCGCGTCCTGCGGAATCGTCAGGTTCATATGGGCTTGCACCCAGGCTGCCAGCCGCTGCTTGTTGGCACGTTTGGCTTCCTGGAACGCCAGCACGACCCGGTCCTGCTCCGCCAGCGGCAGCAGGCCGCGCAACATGGTGAGATCACGGCGCCAGCCGGTGCCCACATATTTGTCCAGCATCGCAGACAGCGCCGGGTTGGCCTGTGCCAGCCAGCGGCGCTGCGTGATGCCATTGGTCTTGTTGTTAAACCGCTGCGGCCACAGGCGCGCGAAATCCGCAAATATCGATTCCTTCATCAACTCGGAATGCAGGGCCGACACACCATTGATCGAGTAGCTGGTAACCACCGCCAAATAGGCCATGCGTACGCGCCGCTCGCCCTGCTCATCGATCAGCGACACTTTGCGCAGCGTTTCCTGGCCATATCCGGATTGGGTCAGCGCAGCCAGAAATTGCGCGTTGATGTCAAAAATGATCTGCAAGTGCCGCGGCAGTATGCGGCCCAGCGTCTCCACCGGCCACGTCTCGAGTGCCTCGTGCATCAGCGTGTGGTTGGTGTAGGAAAACACACCCTGGCACAGCCGCCACGCTTCGGCCCAGGGCAGATGGTGCACATCAAGCAGCAGGCGCATCAGCTCGGGTATGGCAAGGACCGGGTGGGTGTCGTTGAGGTGAATGCTGACCTTCTGGGGCAACAGCGCGAAGCCGTCGTGGCGGCTGACATACCGGCGCAGCAGGTCCTGCACGCTGGCGCTGCAGAAAAAGTATTCCTGGTGCAGGCGCAGTTCGCGACCCGATGGGGTCGAGTCGTCCGGGTACAGCACACGTGACACATTCTCGGAATGGTTTTTGGTTTCCACCGCCTCGAAGTAATTGCCCCGGTTGAACGCCTTGAGGTCAATTTCCTCAGTCGCCTTGGCCGACCAAAGACGCAACGTGTTGGTGGCCAAGGTGTCGTAGCCCGGTACCACGGTGTCGTAGGCCATGGCCAACACATCGTGGGAATCTTTCCACTGGTAGCTGTCCCCCACTTTGACGACGCGCCCGCCAAACTGCACGCGAAAGGTCACCTCCGGGCGCGCGAACTCCCAGGGATTGCCGTGCGTAAGCCAGTAGTCGGGAACCTCGACCTGCGATCCGTTGACAATCGTTTGGCGGAACATGCCGTAGTCATAACGGATGCCGTAGCCGTATCCGGCAATATTCAAAGTCGCCATCGAGTCCAGAAAGCAGGCCGCCAGGCGACCCAGACCGCCATTGCCCAGCGCCGCATCGGGCTCCAGTTCGGTAATGGCATCCATGTCAATGCCGAAGTCGAGCAGGGCGCGCTTGACCCGTTCCCGCAAACCCAGCGCAATCATGGCGTTGCCGAAGGTCCGTCCGATCAGAAACTCCATGGACATGTAATAGACCCGCTTGGCGTCTTGCGCGTACTGTGCCCGGGTGGTTTTCATCCAGCGCTCGACCATCAGATCGCGCACTGCATAGGCCGCCGCATGCAACCAGTCCTCAGGGCGGGCCGTCTTGGGGTCTTTGCCGACCGTGAACATCAGCTTGGTGGCAATCGCGTGTTTGAGCGATTCCAGATCCCGACCGGGAGGATCAAAGGGGAAGTCAGCGGACGAAGTCGTAGTTTTCAGGTTTGTCATGGCATACAAAAAAAGAAACCGTGGCTCTCATGCGCCACGAATCAGGGATTGGTACAAATCTGCATACTGCTGCGCAGCCTCCCGCCAGTCCAACGCAAGTCGCATGCCAGTCTTGCGAACGCTGGCCCAATCGGCCTTGCGGCGGTACAGCGCAAAGGCCCGGCGCAGCGCGCGCCGATAGTCCGCTACCTCAAAATCGTCAAAGACAAAACCGGTTGCCGTGGAATCGGCCATGGTTTCCAGATCGCTGTCCACCACCGTGTCGGCCAGCCCCCCGACCCGTCGCACCAGCGGCAAGCTGCCGTAGCGCAAGCCGTACATCTGCGTGAGGCCGCAGGGTTCAAACAGCGAAGGCACCAGCGTGACATCGCTGCCTGCAAAAACAAGATGCGCAAATCCTTCGTCGTAGCCGATTCGCACGGCAATCTGAACGGGGTGGGCCTTTGCCTGTTCCAGAATGGCCTGTTCCAGTGCAAGGTCACCGTTGCCCAGCACCACCAGTTGACCACCGCGCGAAACAATTTCGTCCAGTGCGCCCAGTACCAGCGGGAAGCCTTTTTGTTCGGTGATCCGGCTCACCATGGCAAACACGGGCACGTCCGGCAAAACGGGTAAACCGCAAGCGCTCTGCAATTGGGCCTTGTTGCGAGCTTTGCCAGCCATATGGCGCACGTCGTAGTGGTGCGCAAGCCGTGAATCGTTGGCCGGGTTCCAGACGCTGGCATCCACCGCATTGAGAATGCCGCTGAGCTGCGCGGAGCGTGCGCGCAACAGGCCATCCAGACCACAACCCTGGGCCGGTGTCTGGATTTCACGGGCGTAAGTGGGGCTTACGGTGGTGATGCGGTCCGCATAGAAAAGGCCGGCCTTCATGAACGACAGGCGACCGTAATATTCCATGCCCTGGACGCCCAGGGCCTGCGATGGCAGACCAAGGTCCGGAAAAAGGTGCGCGTCAAACACACCCTGGTACGCCAGGTTGTGCACGGTGTAGATGCTGGGTACTGCCGGGTTTTGGCCGCGGTCCCAGAACGCCAGGCAAGCGGGGGCCAGCGCGGCATGCCAGTCATGGCTGTGTACCAGCTGTGCGCGCCACAGGGAATCCAGCCCATGGGCCAGATGGGCCGCGGCCCACCCCAGCACAGCAAACCTGCGGTG
>CAIOLZ010000194.1 GCA_903859265.1 uncultured beta proteobacterium | reverse complement strand
GAATTGATGGCCAGCCAGGAGGGACTCGAACCCCCTACCCCGAACTTAGAAGGTTCGTGCTCTATCCGGATGAGCTACTGGCTGATTCGGCGCAGATTTTACGTGCCGAGTTGCGCGATGCGCTGCAAAAAGCAAAAAGGCTGATAAACCTTGCGTTTACCAGCCTCCAACAATAATGGTCGGGGCGAAAGGATTCGAACCTTCGACCCTCTGGTCCCAAACCAGATGCGCTACCAGGCTGCGCTACACCCCGACAGCTGGTATTCTAACCCGCCGGCGATCCCGATTCGGCACGCCCTGGCCATTGTGATGAAGAAAAAACAAGTTTTACCCTGGCTCGAGCCTGATGAGCCTTTTCCGCCTGCCGCCGACGCATGGGGCGCCGAATCGGAAGCACCCGGCTTGCTGGCCGCCGGAGCAGACCTGAGCGTTGACCGCCTGCTACAGGCCTACAACCATGGCATCTTTCCATGGTTCAATGCAGGGCAACCCATTCTCTGGTGGAGCACCGATCCGCGCATGGTGTTGAAAACTGCAGATTTTCGCCTGCACCGGTCTTTAAAAAAAGTGCTGGCGCAATTTGTCGCTGCCAGTACCTGCGAAATTCGCTTCAACTATGATTTCCACGGTGTCATAGAGCGGTGCTCGCAAACGCCCCGCAACGGCCAAAGTGGCACCTGGATCGTGGCGGAGATGGTCGATGCCTACTCGCAATTGCATGCACAAGGGTATGCCCACAGCGTTGAGACCTGGATTGACGGGCAACAGGTGGGCGGCCTGTATTGCGTTGCCATTGGCAAAGCGGTGTTTGGAGAATCCATGTTTTCAAACAAAACCGACGCCTCCAAAATTGCCCTCGCGGCGTTGATAGCGTTCTGCCGTGCCCACAATATTCTCGCTATTGACTGCCAGCAAAACACTCGGCATCTTGCCTCCTTGGGCGCCAAAGAGATTCCGCGCGCTGAATTTTTGGATTTCGTGAATACAGGCACGGGACAAGCTGCTGTTGAGTGGAGATTCAGCCCTTTATACTGGTCGCATATCTTGAGTATTCCATCCACCGGCCGTGACAGACCTTAAAGATCTACCACTCCAGACGTTGCAGTTTTACGCAACCGCGCCTTATGCGTGCAGCTACCTGCCCGAACGCCTGGCCCGGTCACAAGTTGCGACCCCCAGCTACCTGATCAACAGCTCGACCTATTCGGAGTTGGTCGCCAAAGGCTTTCGGCGCAGCGGCATGTTCACATATCGGCCGTATTGCGATGGCTGCAAAGCCTGTACCCCCTTGCGCGTGCAAGCGACATTGTTCACTCCCACCAGAAGTCAGCGCCGGGCCTGGACGCGGCATGCGAACCTTACGGCGCGGGTGTTGAAACTGGGGTTTGATCCGGCCCACTACGCGCTGTATCTGCGCTATCAAAACAGCCGCCACGCAGGCGGTGGCATGGACGAAGACAGCGTCGATCAGTACACGCAGTTCCTGCTGCAAAGTCGCGTCAATTCGCGCCTCGTGGAGTTTAGGGAAACATTGCCGGACGGCACCGACGGTGACTTGAAAATGGTGTCCATTCTGGACGTGCTCGACGATGGGCTGTCGGCGGTTTACACCTTTTTCGAGCCCGAGGACCGCTGCAGTTATGGAACATTCAACATCCTCTGGCAAATAGAGCAGGCCAAAAGTCTGGGCCTTGATTTCGTGTACCTTGGGTACTGGATCGAAAGCAGCGCAAAAATGAATTACAAAGTGCGTTTTGCGCCAACGCAATTGCTGGTGGACGGCGTCTGGCAGAGCCCGCCTAGCGCAGGCTAACATGGGGTCAGGCGAAAAAAATGGCTAAAAAAGATCCCGATATTCCCAGCACACCGTCCGTACAAGTCATCGAGCGGATATTCACACTGATTGATGTGCTGGCATCGCGTGAAGACGCTATTTCCCTGAAGGAAATCAGTGAAAAATCCGGTCTGCATCCCTCGACTGCGCACCGTATCCTCAACGATTTGGCGACCGGCCGCTTCGTTGACCGCTCGCAACCGGGAAGCTACCGACTGGGAATGCGGCTGCTGGAGCTCGGAAACTTGGTCAAAGGCCGCCTCAATGTGCGGGATGCGGCGCTGGTGCCCATGCGAGATCTCCACAAACTGATTCAGCAACCCGTTAACCTGAGTATGCGCCAGGGCGACGAAATCATCTATGTCGAGCGGGCTTTCAGCGAACGCTCGGGCATGCAGGTGGTGCGTGCCATTGGCGGGCGGGCGCCGCTGCATCTCACATCCGTTGGCAAGTTGTTTTTGTCAGCCGATGACCCGCAAAAAATCCGCGCCTATTCCATGCGCACCGGCTTGCAAGGTCAAACCAAGAACAGCATCACCTCGCTTGAATCCCTGGAGCGTGAACTCGCCCGGGTACGCCAGTATGGACACGCCAGCGACAACGAGGAATTGGAGCTTGGCGTGCGTTGCATGGCAGCAGGCATTTATGACGATCAAAACAAGCTGATTGCCGGCCTGTCCATTTCTGCACCGTCGGGAAGACTCGACGAATCGTGGCTGGCGAAACTTAAAGAGACTGCCCAGGAAATTTCGTTTGCGCTGGGACACCGGTCACAACGCTAACACGTCACAATCAGTTGGCGACGAACCGCTGGTCCGGGGTATGACTGGCCAAAGGCGACTCTTTGCGGCTCAATGTGGGATTGTTTTCCACCCAATGACGAACGCGCTCAGCATCGGCAATACGGCTCAACTTTCCGGCCGAATCCAGGAAAACCATAATGAGCTTGCGACCCGCAATTTTGGCCTGCATCACCAGACATTGACCTGCTTCAGAGATGTAACCGGTTTTCTGGATACCGATGTCCCACGCCGGATTTTTTACCAAACGGTTGGTGGTATTGAATTGCAGCGTTCGCCGGCCCACCGCCACCTGAAAGGCGGGTGACGTTGTCAGTTCGCGCAGTGTCGGGTCGCCGTGCGCGAAACCCACCAAGGTTGCCAGATCACGGGCGCTGGATTGATTTTTACTCGACAGTCCTGTTGGTTCAACGTAACTGGTGTCATTCATACCCAGTTGTTTGGCGCGCGCATTCATCAGGTTGACGAAAACCGGCAAACCTCCCGGATAGGTCCTTCCCAATGCGTGGGCCGCCCGGTTTTCACTGGCCATCAGCGCAAGATGCAGCAACTCTCCACGTGTCAACTGCGTTCCCACCGCAAGGCGAGAGGAACTGCCCTTTTCGGTATCTACGTCAGCTTGCGTTATGGTGATCGTCTCGTCCGATGGCAGACGCGCTTCACTGATCAGCAATCCAGTCATCAACTTCGTAATCGAAGCGATCGGCAATACGGCCTGCTCGTTTTTGCTGAACAAGACTTCCTTGGTATCTTCGTCGAGCACCAAAGCAACACTGGATTTAAGGGCTAGCGAGTCTGTTCCGGTGTGCAAGCCAGCCAATTCACCAAACGATGGTTTGGCAGGAACCGCAGCGTACACAACTTTTTTGCGTTGCGGCTTGGTGACACCGTGCTTTTTATCAACGGGAATCGGCGTATTGCCTTGCGGATTAATCGCAGCAATTACCGGTGCTGCCACGAACGACGATAGCAGCACCAGAAGACAAACGCTTGAATTCATGAATTTCACTGAGTTTCCCATTCGTTCAGTTCATATTGAGCCCAAAAAAGGGCTGCAATTGCGCCAGGCGTGCGGTAGTGTATAGAAGAAACACCCTGTAGATCAAGCACTTGCAAGAGAAACTTAAACAAATAATCGGAGTGATTCCAGGTTCAACCTTGGGCAGCGACGCGATCCGCCTTGCTCTGAAGCTTGTTGAGCGCGCTCAGGTAGGCTTTGGCGGAAGCCACAACGATATCCGGGTCCGAACCCACACCGTTTACCACGCGGCCACTGTTTTGTAGGCGTACCGTCACTTCGCCCTGGCTTTCCGTAGAGCCGCTGATGGCGTTCACGGAATACAAAACCATCTCGGCACCACTTTTCACATGGGACTCAATCGCCTTCAGCGAAGCGTCCACCGGGCCATTACCCTCCGAGCTGCCGGTAACCTCATGCCCTGCAGCAGTAAACACAATGGTTGCATGCGGCCTCTCGCCGGTCTCGCTGTGTTGCGACAGCGAGACAAATCCGAATTGCTCGTTATCGTGGCCTACGTTTTCTTCGCTCACCAGCGCCAGGATATCTTCATCAAAGATGTCACTTTTGCGATCGGCAAGTTCTTTGAAACGCGCAAACGCCGTGTTCACGTCGGCCTCGCTGTCCATTTGCACGCCCAGTTCCTGCAAACGCTGCTTGAAGGCATTGCGGCCGCTGAGTTTGCCTAAAACGATCTTGTTGGCCGACCAACCCACGTCTTCGGCGCGCATGATCTCATAGGTGTCACGCGCCTTGAGCACGCCATCCTGATGGATGCCGGAGGCATGGGCAAACGCATTCGCCCCGACCACAGCTTTGTTCGGCTGCACCACGAAACCGGTCGTCTGGCTGACCATGCGGCTGGCCGCCAGAATCTGGCGGGCATCGATTGCCATTTCCAGACCGAAATAATCTTTGCGGGTTTTGACCGCCATCACGATTTCTTCCAGGCTGCAATTGCCGGCGCGCTCGCCCAAACCGTTGATGGTGCACTCCACCTGGCGTGCGCCGCCGATCTTTACGCCAGCGAGTGAATTTGCAACCGCCATACCCAGATCGTTATGGCAGTGCACCGACCAGATCGCCTTGTCCGAATTGGGGATACGCTCGCGCAGCGTTTTGATAAAACTGCCGTAAAGCTCGGGTATTGCATAGCCCACCGTGTCGGGCACGTTGATGGTTGAAGCCCCCTCAGCGATCACTGCCTCCAATATGCGGCACAAAAAATCCATATCGCTGCGGTAACCGTCTTCCGGGCTGAACTCGATATCCTCCACCAGATTGCGCGCGAACCGGACGGATTGCCTGGCCTGCTCAAACACCTGATCCGGTGTCATGCGCAGCTTCTTTTCCATATGCAGCGCGCTGGTGGCAATAAAGGTATGAATGCGCGCACGGTTGGCGCCCTTGAGCGCTTGTGCAGCCCGGGAAATGTCCCGGTCATTGGCGCGGGACAGCGAGCAAATCGTGGAATCCTTGATGGTGTTGGCAATCAGTTGCACGGCTTCAAAATCGCCGTTGGAACTGGCCGCAAATCCGGCCTCGATGACGTCCACCTTCAGGCGCTCAAGCTGCCGCGCGATACGCAACTTCTCATCGCGTGTCATGGAGGCACCGGGAGACTGTTCGCCGTCACGCAAAGTGGTATCAAAAATGATTAGCTGGTCAGCCATGTCTCTTCCTCTTTCTTGTTGCTATCAACTATTTGTGTAATCCACGTTCATCAGGTTCGTCGGTGGATGTGCTGATGACACTGGTTTGCAAACCACGCCCTTTGCGCACTGCGTAAACCACGTAACCGCTCAATCCGTAGCAAACAAAAACTCCGAACACGACGGTTGGCGGATCGATATTGATGATTGCAATTCCAACCGCCAGCAAAACGATCACCACGAAGGGAACGCTGCGTTTCATGCTGACATCCTTGAAGCTGTAAAAGGGGACATTGGTCACCATCGTCAGCCCCGAATAAAGTGCCACGAAAAACATGGGCCAGGCCAAATCTGCACCTTTGAAACCAAGATCGTTAGCAAGCCAGATAAATCCGGCGACCAATGCCGCCGCGGCCGGTGATGGCAAGCCCTGAAAATAGCGCTTGTCCACGACGCCCGTGTTTACGTTAAACCGCGCCAGCCGCAGCGCAGCGCACGCGCAATAGATGAAGGCTGCAAACCAGCCCCAGCGGCCAATTCCGTGCAGTGCCCAGATGAAAGAAATCAAAGCCGGAGCAGCCCCGAAAGACACCATATCCGAAAGCGAATCCATCTGCTCGCCAAACGCGCTTTGCGTGTTGGTCATGCGTGCAACGCGCCCGTCCAGACTGTCGAGCACCATGGCACAGAACACGCCCACGGCAGCCTGATCGTATCGCGCACCAATGGCCATCACGATGGCATAAAACCCCCCGAACAAAGCGGCCAATGTGAACAGATTGGGCAATACATAGACACCTTTTCGCGGTCTGCGCACCACCACCGCTTCCTGTTCAGCAGCATTTGCTTCATCGCCATCGTGCATAAATGTTCCTGAATTCCTGTTGGTCAAATTAACCTGTTGCCCCAACCGTCGGCCAGTGCAGAGCGTCAAGTGTAAGGCAGGCTGGTCTGCGGACCGAGCCGCAGATGTGCCAAACGGAAAGGCCACCGAAGTGGCCTTTCTCCCAAGCTAGCGTAGCAATCCAATCCGGGGAATCGGGATCAGTTGCGGGTCTGGTCAACCAGTTTGTTCTTGGCGATCCAGGGCATCATCGAGCGTAGTTTTGCGCCGACTACTTCGATCTGGTGCTCCGCTGTCAGGCGGCGACGCGCGGTCATGCTGGGGTAGCCGGTGCGGCCTTCCAGTATGAACATCTTGGCATATTCACCGGTCTGGATACGCTTTAACGCGTTGCGCATGGCTTCGCGGCTCTGAGCGTTGATGACTTCGGGGCCCGTCACATACTCGCCATATTCCGCGTTGTTGGAGATGGAGTAGTTCATGTTGGCAATGCCGCCTTCGTAGATCAGGTCAACGATGAGTTTGAGCTCGTGCAGGCATTCGAAGTAGGCCATTTCAGGCGCGTAGCCGGCCTCCACCAAGGTCTCGTAACCCATCTTCACCAGTTCAACCGCACCGCCGCACAAAACCGCCTGCTCACCGAACAAGTCAGTTTCGGTTTCTTCCTTGAAGTTGGTCTCGATAATGCCCGCCTTGCCACCACCGTTGGCCATGGCGTAGCTCAGCGCTAGGTCACGCGCCCTGCCGCTCTTGTCCTGGTGTACTGCCACCAAATGGGGCACGCCGCCACCCTGTGTGTAGGTGTTGCGTACGGTATGGCCCGGCGCT
>CAIOLZ010000193.1 GCA_903859265.1 uncultured beta proteobacterium | reverse complement strand
GGTGGCAAAAATAGAAATTTGATGGTCCGTACGTCGGTGGCAAATGGCAGCGCTGCGTCCAATGCCTTGCGTGCCGCGCGTCTGCCCGCGCTGTCCCCGTCAAAGCTGAAAACCACCGAATCGGTAAAGCGAAACAGTTTTTGAACATGGTCATGGGTGCAGGCGGTGCCCAGGGTCGCAACGGCATTGGGGAAACCCAATTGCGCCAGTGCCACAACGTCCATGTAGCCTTCTGTCACCAGTGCGTAGCCGAAATCGCGCAAAGCGTTGCGGGCTTCAAACAGGCCATAGAGTTCACGGCCTTTGCTGAATACCGGTGTCTCGGGTGAGTTCAGGTACTTGGGCTTTTCATCGCCCAGGACGCGACCGCCAAAGCCGATGCATTCACCCTTGATATTTCGGATCGGGAACATCACGCGGTCGCGAAAGCGGTCATAGCGCTTTTCATCGGCGCCCGGTTCGGCTGCATCGCCTTCGAGGCTGCTGATCACCAGTCCGCTCTCGACCAGCAGCGGATCGTCGTAATGCGCAAAAACGCTGGCCAGGCTGCGCCAACCCTCGGGCGCGTAGCCCAGCCCAAACTGTTTGGCAACGTCACCGGACAGACCCCGTCCTTTGAAATAGGCGATGGCGCGGGGCGAGTCTTTCAGATGCTTGCGGTAGGCTTCACAGGCTTTTTCCAGCACCGAAGTCAGCGTGTTTTGTTTTTCGCGTTGTTCTTTGGCCCTGGCGCGGTCTTCGGGGGAGGACGCTTCTTCAGGAACCTGCATGCCGTATTGCTGGGCCAGATCCTTGACCGCTTCGATAAAGGTCATGCCGGCGTGGTCCATCAGAAAGCTGATGGCATTGCCATTTTTGCCACAGCCAAAGCAATGGTAGAACTGCTTGGCGGGGCTAACGGAAAAAGAGGGTGATTTCTCGCCATGAAACGGGCACAAGCCCATGAAATTGGCACCACCTTTTTTGAGCTGCACATAGCGCCCGACGATCTCCACCACGTCGGCACGCGCAATCAGTTCCTGGATAAAGGTTTGTGGAATGGCCATGGTGTTGCCGGATCAGTCGCCCATCACGGTGCCTTCGCGCCGCGGGTCTGTGCCACTGACAAAGCCATCGGGTGTTTTGACAATCGCTTGCAGGCCACTCGGCAAATCGGTTTCGATCATGGTGTGACCGCGCTGTTTGAGTGCGCTGATGGCAGTGGCGTCAAAGCGTCCGGCTTCCAGAATGATCGGGCCATTTATGGTGCCGAAGTTGGGCAGGTCGATGGCTTGCTGTGGGTCGAGTCCCCAGTTCAAAACACCGTAAAGCGTTTTGGCGACAAAGTGGATGATCATGGCTCCCAAGGGGCTGCCGGTGCTCATCACCAACGCTCCGGTATCTTTGTCAAATACCAGCAAGGGAGACATGGAGGAGCGCGGTCTTTTGAGTGGTTCGACCCGGTTCGCAATTGCCTGTCCGTTGGCACCGCTGGGCGAGAAGCTGAAGTCGGTGAGCTGGTTGTTGAGCAAAAAACCGCCCGCCAGACCAAGGCCCCGATTGACCATTTGGCGCGATCCGAATGCGTCCTCGATGGTGGTCGTCATCGCCAGCGCATGGCCCTGGGCATCGACGATCGAGATCTGCGAGGTGCCATATTCCGGTTGGGCGGGCATGGGTGCATAGCCCACTGTCGTAGCGCTTGAATGGTCAGGATTGCCGGGCAGGGCGGTGGGCATGCTTTTGCCGCCGGGCGCAGCGTCGATCAACTGGGCGCGGGCGCGCAGGTAATCAGGGTTGAGCAGGCTGTTCCAGTTGCCCGCAGGCGCACTCACAAAGGCCGGATCTGCGACATAAAGACCACGGTCAGCAAACGCCAGGCGGGCAGACTCGGTGTACAGATGCAGCCACTGAACACTGAGATTTCCATTGGTGGGCTGCTCATCGTTTGCAGCAGTGTTGGACAGCAGACCCAGAATTTGGCCCACCGCCAAAGTGCCGGAGCTTGGCGGGGGAGCGCCACAAATGCGGTAGCGATGGTTCGTTTTGGCGACCGCATAGTCGAAGCACAAAGGAGCGCGCTCCAGTGGCTGGTAAGACTTCAGGTCTTGCAGTGACAGAGACCCCGGATTGACCGGGTGTGTGTGTACTTTGTTGACGATGGCCTGAGCCACATCGCCCGTCATCAGACCATCCGGCCCTTCCTTGGCAACGCGTCGTAACACTGCCGCGAGCTCGGGGTTGCGCAATACATGCCCAACAGTCCAGGGTTTGCCCTGCGAGTCATAAAAATAGGCTGCGGCGACAGGGTCTTTTTGCAGCGCAGTCTCGGTTGCCAGCAGTGTCGCCAGACGCGGGCTGACAGCAAAACCGTTTTCGGCCAAGGCAATGGCGGGCGCAAAGAGACGCTCCCATGCCAGCCTGCCATGCTGGCGGTGCGCCAGCGCCAGCATCGATACCACGCCCGGTGTGCCCACCGCGCGACCACCGATCACCGCGTCCATAAACGCCATGGGTTGCCCGCCGGACGTCATGAATAGTTGGGGGTCTGCCGCTGCAGGCGCGGTCTCGCGGCCGTCAAAGACCTGCGTGTGTTGGCCATCAAAATGCACCATGAAGGCGCCACCGCCGAGGCCGCTGGATTGCGGCTCCACCAGGGCCAGCACCATTTGCACCGCGATAGCGGCATCGACTGCGCTACCGCCTGCCTTCAAGATTTGGTAGCCCGCCTGAGTCGCCAGCGGATTGGCTGCGGCTACCGCAAACCGGTGTGTTTTTATGCTCCCGCCCGACTGCGCGCTGATGCCGCTGCTGGCTTCGCTTTGGATGGGTCGTGCAGTCGGGATTTCCTGGGCTAGCCCCATGCCCGACGCGGCAAGCAGGCCGAGCCACAGCATCGACAAAGCCAACGCCCAAGGCCGACGCGCAGAGCCACGGGTCGTTAAGAGAAAAAGCACAGAAACCTCCGGATTGC
>CAIOLZ010000192.1 GCA_903859265.1 uncultured beta proteobacterium | reverse complement strand
TTTGCGGACTTTCGGTGCAGGACAACGGGCGCGCCGCCGAACTGGCGCTTGCACATCCATTGCGACAGCGCTGAATCCAGGTAAGTGGCATGCACGGGAAACCATGTGGCCAACTCCGCTGCCAGACGTCGGCAAATGGCTTTGTCACCCTGCTTCAGTAGCGCTTCTACCTGATGCACCGATTTCATCACTTCAGCGTGTTCGTTGGTGTGGCATTCGGCAGCGGGGAACCCGGTCTCGCGCATCCAGCCATCTTCCTGATCAAAGTGCGTTTGCAGATGGGCTTTGAGGTCCAGAAAGCTGCTGTTCACCAGCGCGTCATCGCACTGCGCCAAAGCCGCCACGCCATCCAGGAATTCCTGGTGCATCTGATCCATGGGCGCATATCCGAGGAGGAGCACGTCACTGTGGGTCGGCTCCGGTGGACTCATTTGAAAATCAGCAACACTGCCAGCAGGGTCAGAAAGCCCAGCAGCACCCGGCGAAACAATCGCTCATTGAGGCGGTTGCGAACGGCCTTGCCGAAAAGTAGGCCCAGGCCCATCGGCAGCAATGCCAGGGTGGACAAACCCAGATCGTTCCAGCCAAGCCGGCCATGCCACGCCATGGCAGCGTACAGCGGCAACGCACCACTGAGATAAATCATGCTGATGCTGCTGACAAACTGGTTGCGGGTGAGCTGCAACGCCATCAGGTAAGTGATGATGACCGGGCCGGTCAAGGAAGACACGCCCCCGAGCAGGCCGGACAGCGTTCCCACACCCACGCCCACCCAACTTTCACGTTTCGCGCTGATGCGCAGCGTAGGCTGAAACGCCATCAAAGCCACCGCCAGCAACACGGATGCCGCAAGCATCCGGTTGAGCCCCTCGGGGGAAAGTGAGAGCGTGAAGTGCACGGTCAGTACGGTGGCTACCATTTGCGCCACGATGAGGCCAGCGAAGCGCCGAAATCCGGCGCGCATGTTCGAGCCTTCCACCGCCTGCCAGATGTTGGACACCACCACCGGCATGGACAAAAGCGCAATCGACTGCATGCCCGGCATCACAAACGACAACAGGGGAACGGTCACCAGCGGCAGGCCCACGCCGAGCGCACCTTTGACGCTGCCACCGGCCAAAAATGCCAGCGCGAAAAACAGCCACGGGAATTGCCCCGACGCAGACGTCATTCGGCCTTCAAATCCGCTGCCTTCGCGGCCTTGGCCATCGCTTCGTTTTCCAGCGCAATCACACGCCCATACTCCGGCGCACCGGCACCGACGGGATCAATCGAGAGGTTCTCCAGTGTCTTGATGAGGTCCGGGTTTTTCATCACCTCGGCAATCTCTTTGCCAACTCGGTCGATGGCGAATTGCGGCGTTCCCGCAGCCGCCATGACGCCGATGGCAACCGCAAAATCAAACCCCGGAACAGTCTCGGCGATGGCCGGGATATCGGGCAACTGCGCTGAGCGCTTGAGCGCATTGCTGGCCAGAACTTTTACCTGGTTGGTCTTCACAAATCCCTGGATGGATGGCAGCGCAGCAATGGAAAAGTCCACCTGCCCGCCGACCAGAGCAGGGGTGGACTGGCCCGAACCTTTGAATGGAATGTGGCGCACATGCAGATCGAGGGCTGCCTTCAACGCCTCCATCGTCATGTGGTGGGTGCTGCCAATGCCGGAGGAGCCGTAGGTGAACTCATCGGGTTTGGACTTCACCAGCTTGACAAAATCCGCAAAGTTGTTGACGCCGGTTCTGGGGTGTGCAACCAGATACAAAGGCGAGCGCGCGATCAGCGACACCGGCAACAGTTCCTTGCCGATGTGGTAGGGCACCTGCTTGTTGAGGAACGGTGTGATGGACAGCATGGAGCCGTCCGACACGATGAAGGAATAACCGTCCTGCGGACTGCTTTGCAGCAATGCCTGGTAGGCCGTAATGCCATTGCCGCCGGCCCGGTTGTCCACGATGACTGCCTGACCCAGGCGTTCACCCAGGCGTTGTGCCACCACGCGGGCCACGGTGTCGGGCAAACCCCCGGCGGCATACGGCACGATGAACTTCAGAGGCTTGGACGGATAATTGGCCTGGGCTTTTGCAAGCCCGGGCACAAGACCCGCGCCACTTGCCAAAGCCCATAGCGGCCAGGCCGCAAAGGTTCTGCGTTTCATACCCTGTCTCCTCCAATATTTATTGGCCAAATCAGATTGGCTTTGTTGAGCGCCGGCTTTTGCAGCCTGCGGACTGTCTGAATTGCAAGATTATTAGATGTCTAAGATAATTAATTTAGCAACGGACTTGACGCTTGTCAACAAGGTAAGCCCTTTGATCTGCCAGCCACGCTATGGAGACACCCAATCATGACTGCCGAGTCCGCATTCTTTCCCGTGCAGGTTGCACTCGCCGAACCCGCTGCGCGCGGTATCCAGCGTTTCGAGTTGCGCCACCCTGCGGGTGATGCGCTACCGGCGTTCACCGCTGGTTCCCACATTGCCGTGCGCACCCCCAGCGGCGCAACCCGGCAATATTCGCTGACCAACGACCCGCAGGAACGGGATCGCTATGTGATCGCCGTCAAGCGCGAAGGCAATGGGCGCGGCGGTTCACTCAGTCTGGTCGATGGCATCCGTACCGGTTCAACGCTGGAAATTGGTACTCCCCAAAACCTGTTCGCGCTGGATGACCGGGCCAAAAGTTTTCTGCTGATTGCGGGCGGCATCGGCATCACGCCCATGATGTCCATGGTGGCCCAGTTGCAGCGCGAGGCGCTGCGCAAATTCAGGCTGATCTACCTCAGCCGCGATGCCCAAAGCGCGGCTTTTCTGGAGGCATTGAGCACGCCGGAGCTCAAAGGCAGCGTCACGGTGCACCACGACGACGGCGAGCTCTCGAATGCGTTTGATTTGTGGCCATTGCTGGAGAAGCCCGGCGCTGTCAGCGGCATGCATGTGTATTGCTGCGGCCCGACACCGCTCATGGACGCGGTGCGCGACATGACGGGGCACTGGCCCGGCGCGGCCGTGCACTTTGAAGCGTTTGGCGGCGACACCGCGCCGCACGCGGGCGATGCTCCGTTCGAAGTATTTTTGAGCCGAAGCGGCCTGACGCTGACGGTGCCGGTGGGGCAAAGCATTCTGGAAGTCGCGCGCGAAGCGGGCGTCACGGTGTCGAGTTCGTGTGAGAGCGGCACCTGCGGTTCCTGCAAAACGCTGCTGCTCGAAGGCGAGGCCGATCACCGGGATCTGGTGCTCATGCCCGACGAACAGGCGGACCACATCATGGTCTGCGTGTCCCGCGCCAAATGCGAACGTCTGGTGCTGGATCTATGAACCAGGGCGAGAGGGCTGACGCCACAAAAAATCCCCTGCGCGTAGGCGTGCTCGGCCTGGGGCGCGCATTCACGCTGATGGTGCCCACCTTCATCGCTGATCAGCGGGTGAAGCTGGTGGCGGCGTTTGACCCACGTGAAGGCGCGCGCAAGGCCTTTGCGCAGACCTTCTCGGGAGCGGCGCTGGAGAGCGCTGAGGCGGTATGCGCCGACGCCAACGTGGAGTGGGTGTACGTGGCCACGCCACACCAGATGCACGCACAGCATGTGGAACTGGCTGCGCGCCACGGCAAGCACGTACTGGTGGAAAAACCGATGGCACTGACACTCTCCGATTGCGACGCCATGATTGCAGCCTGCGAGCGTGGCGGTGTGCAATTGCTGATCGGCCATAGCCACAGTTATGACGCGCCGGTGCGCCTGGCACATCAACTCATCACGTCCGGACGCATTGGCGCGGTACGCATGCTGCACGCCATGCAGTACACCGACTTTCTCTATCGGCCGCGCCGCCCCGAGGAACTCGACACCGCGCGCGGCGGCGGCGTGATTCACAGCCAGGCGGCGCATCAGATGGACATTGTGCGACTGCTCGCCGGCGGGCAGGCCAGAACGGTGCGCGCAGCTACCGGCCGCTGGGACCCGCAACGCCCAACCGAAGGGGCCTACAGCGCCCTGATCACTTTTGCCAACGGCGCATTCGCCAGCGCGACCTACAACGGCTATGGTTTTTTCGACACCGACACCTTGATGGACAACATGGGTGAGCTGGGAAGCCCCAAACCCGCAAATGCGCATGCCGCCACACGCGCACGGCTGCTCGCAATGCGCGATGAAGCAGCCGAAGCCGCGCTCAAGGCAGAACGCAACTTTGGGGGCTCCCTGTACCAGCCCGGCGCTGTGACCAGGCCTGCGGCGTGGCAGCATTTCGGCCCGATGATTGTGAGTGGCGAGCGCGGAGACCTTCGGCTGACGCCACACGGGGTGGAGGTGATTGACAGTGCCGGCACGCACTTTGAAGCAGCCCCAACTCCGAAAATTGCCCGCAGTGAAGTCATTGATGAACTGTGGTCGGTCGGCCGCCTGGGGCAACGGGCTTTGCACGACGGAGTCTGGTCGCGCGCCACGGTTGAACTGTGTCTGGCGATGCTGGAGAGTCAAAATCTTGGCCAGGAAATTACCCTGAAACTCCAGGTTGCACCACCCTCACTTTCCTGCTGACATGAACGCCCGAGAACACAACCAGAATCTGCTGCACCATTGGCGCGAAGCCGTTCCCAATGACCGTATGGCGCACTTGATACGTGACGTGGCACGGGCACAAATGCGTGCCCTGCAGCAACGGCTGGCCAAGCACGATGTGTCATTCGGACACTGGACGTTTCTGCGTATTTTGTGGATCAAGGATGGGCTGACCCAACGCGAACTCAGCGACTTCGCCGGCGTGATGGAGCCCACCACATTCAACGCGGTCAAGGCGATGGA
>CAIOLZ010000191.1 GCA_903859265.1 uncultured beta proteobacterium | reverse complement strand
TGGCCTGCCATGGCACTCCGGGGTCAAAACGGAATATCGTCATCCATGTCATCAAACCCGGTAGCAGGCCGGGCCGCGGGCGCGGTGCGGGCGGCCGGAGCCGCTGCCGGCCGGGTAGCGGACGCGGGGCGGCGGGCGGGTGGTGCCGCGCCTTCTTCACCGTAACCGTCGTTACCCCCGGGGCTGCCCATGCCCTCACGACCACCGAGCAATTGCAATTCCGTGGCAACGATGTCCACGGTATTTTTTTCTACGCCGGCCTGGTCGGTGTATTTGCCATATTTCAGGCGCCCTTCGACGTAGATGGGACGGCCCTTTTTGACATATTCCCCGGCGATTTCGGCTAATCGGTCGTAGAACGTAACGCGGTGCCATTGAGTGTCCTCAATAGTTTCACCAGTGTTTTTGTCCTTGCGGCGGCTGCTGGTAGCAACACTGACGTTGGCGACGGCCTGGCCGGAGGGCAGATAGCGGATTTCAGGGTCGCGGCCGCAATTGCCGACCAGAATGACTTTGTTAACGGATGCCATGTTTTTCTCCAGAATGTCCGGCAATTATCCAACCTTTGGCGCCACGGCCAGAGAGTGGCGTACGGGCGGGCGCATCGGCCAAGCAACGGCCAGCCAGAGCAACATGGCCACCGTGCAAATTCCGAAAAGCAATTGCGAACCACCCGACTTGAAGAGCCATCCGCCCAACAATCCACCCGCAAAAAAGCCGAACGATTGCAGCGTGTTGTAAACACCCAGCGATGCGCCCCGGATGTTCCTGGGCGAAAGCCGCGAGGCCAGGCTCGGCATGCAGGACTCCAGCACATTGAAGGCGTAGAAAAACAAAAAAAGCAAGCTCGCAAGTTGCGTTACGGTTGCCGGCGCAGACCCGGCAACGGCAAGGGCCAGCAGCAGATTGACCACCGCAATCAAACCCACCGCAAACAGAAAAACGCCGCGCAACTTGCCCCGGCGCTCCAACGGAAAAAGCGTTCCGCCCATTAACACAAACGAGCCAGCCACCACCGGCAAATACACCCACCAGTGCTCACTCTTTGCCAAACCCGCCTGTACCAGCATGGCGGGCATGGCGGTCCACATCGCGACTTGCACCGCATGCAACAAAAAAACACCAAAATTGAGTCGCAACAGTTCAGGCGAATCCAGCACGTCGCGCAGGCGGCCGCGCTGCAGGCCCGCGTCATGTGTGGTCTCCGGGGGCACCCACTGGTGCAGCAAAACGATACCGGCCAGCGCAAATAGACCGGTCAGCAGAAAGATGCCGCCCAGACCCATCGTGCTGGCCAGCAGGGGTGCTACACCGACTGAGATGGCAAACACCACACCAATGCTGCCGCCGAGTATGGACATGGCCTTGGTGCGCACGCTGTCGCGTGTCTGGTCCGCAAGCAGTGCAGTAGCGGCGGCAGACACCGCGCCCGACCCCTGCAAAGCGCGTGCCATGACCAGCCAGCCCACGCTGGGCGCCAGTGCGGCCATAAAACTGCCCAGCGCAAATACAGAGAGGCCCAGCGTCATGACGCGCTTGCGCCCAAACCGGTCAGAGGCCAGGCCGAACGGGATTTGCAGCAGACCTTGCGTCAGCCCGAAAATCCCGAGCGCCAAACCGGTCAGTACGGCGTTGTCACCGCCGGGATAGTTGCGCGCTTCGAGCGTAAAAACCGGCAAAACCAAAAACAGTCCGAGCAAACGCAAGCCGCTGATCACGGCCAACGAGGCACTGGAGCGGCGCTCCAGAGGGGTCAGTCGGGAAGTGTCTTCGGTATCAGTAGTCAAGATGGGATGTGTTCACTGTGGACGCTGCAGCCCAACATTGTCTATCATGAAGGGTTACCCTCCACCCGGCTCCCGAATTGAACTCTCCAAACGACTTCACCCGCAACGAGATTGCCAGCGACCAGCAACTGGCCGCAGCCCTGGAGGGCAAAAACCCTGCGCGGGCTTTGCAAATGCAAACCATCAGCATCCGGGGGGCGCGCACGCACAACCTGAAAAACATCGATCTGGACATTCCGCGCAACAAGCTGGTGGTCATCACGGGGCTGAGCGGTTCGGGCAAATCCAGTCTGGCTTTTGACACCCTGTACGCCGAAGGCCAGCGCCGGTATGTGGAGAGTTTGTCAACCTACGCGCGGCAGTTTTTGCAGATGATGGACAAGCCTGATGTGGACATGATTGAAGGGCTCTCCCCGGCCATTTCCATCGAGCAAAAAGCAACCAGCCACAACCCGCGCTCCACCGTGGGCACCGTCACTGAAATTCATGACTACCTGCGCCTGCTGTTTGCGCGCGCCGGCACACCCTATTGCCCGGAGCACGGTCTTGCGCTGCAAAGCCAGACCGTGAGCCAAATGGTAGATGCGGTATTGGCCCTGCCGCAGGACACGCGGCTGATGATTCTGGCGCCGATTGCACGCGAGAAAAAGGGCGAGTTTCTCGAAGTGTTTGCCGAGATGCAGGCCCAGGGCTATGTGCGCTTTCGCGTCAACGGCGAAACGCTCGAAGCCGAGCAGTTACCCAAGCTCAAGAAAACAGAAAAACACGACATCGACGTGGTGATCGACCGTATCAAAGTGCGCGTGGAAAGCACGGACGCGAGTGACGCCAGCGCCCCGGCGGGTCTGCGCCAACGACTCGCGGAGAGCTTCGAGGCCGCACTGCGTCTGGCCAACGGGCGCGCCATTGCGCTGGAAATGGACAGCCCCAAAGAGGCGCCGGTAGAGCATTGGTTCAACGCCAAGTTTTCCTGCCCGGTTTGCAGCTACTCGATCAGCGAACTGGAGCCGCGGCTGTTTTCGTTCAATTCCCCGGTTGGCGCCTGCCCGAGTTGCGACGGACTGGGCCAGCGCGATTTTTTTGATCCGCAGCGGGTGGTGGCCTTTCCAAGTCTGAGCCTGGCCAGTGGCGCCATCAAAGGTTGGGACCGGCGCAACAGCTATTACTTCAGCCTGCTGGAGTGCCTGGCAAAGCACTACAAATTCGATATCGAGCAGCCCTTCGAGTCGCTGCCACAGGCGGTGCAAAGCGCCATTCTTTTTGGTTCAGGTGAAGAAGAAATCAAATTCAACTACATGGTTGAAGCCGGGGACGGCAGCGCCGTCCAAGGCAGAAAAGTGGGCAAAAAGCACCCCTTCGAAGGCATCATTCCGAATCTGCAGCGGCGCTACCGCGAGACCGATTCAGCGCTGGTGCGCGAAGACCTCGCCCGCATGCGCAGCACCCAGCCCTGCCCCGATTGCGGCGGCTCGCGCCTGCGCACGGAGGCACGCCATGTGAAGATCGGAGAAGGCGCGCAGGCCCGTGCGATTTTCGAAATCAGCCGCGCCACCTTGCGCGATGCGTTTGACTACTTCAGCAGCCTGAAAATGCACGGGGCGCGGGGCGAAATCGCGGCCAAAGTTGTACGCGAAATCGGCCTTCGGCTGAAGTTTTTGAACGATGTTGGCCTGAACTACCTGAGTCTGGACCGCAGCGCCGAAACCCTCAGCGGCGGCGAGTCGCAGCGCATCCGGCTGGCATCGCAAATCGGCTCGGGGCTGACCGGCGTCATGTACGTGCTCGACGAGCCCAGCATCGGACTGCACCAGCGCGACAACGACCGCCTGATCGACACCCTCAAACACCTGCGCGATATCGGCAACAGCGTGCTGGTGGTGGAGCACGACGAGGACATGATGCGCGCCGCCGACCACGTCATCGACATGGGACTGGGCGCAGGCGTGCATGGCGGACGCGTCATTGCGCAAGGCAGCTTTGAGGACGTCAAAGCCAATCCCGACTCCCTCACCGGCAAGTATCTTGCGCACGTCCTCAAAATTGCCGTGCCAAAGCGCCGAACCCCTTGGTTGCCCACCATGCACCGCAGCGCAGCCGACAAAAAAGCGGCGGCCAAACCGGCCGGCAAAGGCGCGCCGAGCAAAGCCGCGCTGGCTTGGTCGGACCGGCAGACGGCGCATCTGGCCACCCAGGGTGACCTGCAGGTGATCCGCGTAGTCGGTGCCAGCGGCCACAACCTCAAAGACGTGAGTGTGGAGTTCCCGGTCGGGCTTTTTACCTGCGTAACGGGCGTTTCGGGCTCGGGCAAATCGACCTTGGTCAACGACACCCTTTACGCTGCGGTAGCACGCCAGATTTACCGCGCCCACGAAGAACCTGCCGCGCACCAGGCGATCGAAGGCATTGAGCATTTCGACAAGGTGATCAACGTGGACCAAAGCCCGATTGGACGCACGCCGCGCTCCAACCCGGCCACCTACACCGGCCTGTTCACGCACATCCGCGATCTGATGGCGGAAGTGCCCACCGCGCGCGAACGCGGCTATGGCGCAGGGCGCTTCAGCTTCAACGTCGCAGGCGGGCGCTGCGAGGCCTGCCAGGGCGACGGCATGGTCAAAGTGGAAATGCACTTTTTGCCCGATGTTTACGTGCCCTGCGATGTCTGCGCCGGTGAGCGCTACAACCGCGAGACGCTGGAAGTGCTCTACAAGGGCAAGAACATCGCCCAGATTCTGGAACTCACGGTGGAGGCCGCTTTTGACTTCCTGAAAGCGGTGCCCACCATTGCCCGCAAACTCCAAACCCTGCTCGACGTGGGGCTCTCGTACATCAAGCTGGGGCAAGCTGCCACAACGCTGTCAGGCGGCGAGGCGCAACGCGTGAAGCTGGCGCTGGAACTCAGCAAACGCGATACCGGCCGCACGCTCTACATCCTGGACGAACCGACCACCGGGCTGCATTTCGCCGACATCGATTTGCTGCTCAAAGTGCTGCACCAACTGCGCGATGCCGGCAACACGATTGTGGTGATTGAACACAATCTGGACGTGATCAAAACGGCGGATTGGCTGATCGACATGGGACCGGAAGGCGGCGCGGGCGGCGGCACGGTGGTGGGCGTCGGCACGCCGGAAGACATTGCTGCCAATGCTGCCAGCTACACCGGCAAATACCTCAGACCGCTGCTCGCTTAGGCAGTACCCGACGGGATTCAGGTCGGGTTCATGAATCCCATATAGCCGCCTGCAAAGGTGCCGGCAAAGTTACCGATGTGCGGGAACACCTGTGCCATTTCCGACTGCGCGACACCAAACCACTGGGCCATGGTGGCGCCAAACTGGTCAACTGAAGTTGAAGGAAGCAGCCGCCCCTGCCCGACATGCCATTGATTCTCCGGGTTATAGGCATTGCCGGTCTTGGCATCGCTGGTGCTGACAGGTGGTGCGACGCCATAAAACCGCTGCCCGTTTACCGCGCCACCCATGACGAAATGGTGGTTGCCCCAGCCGTGGTCCGAGCCGTCTCCGTTCGTCGCCAGGGTACGCCCGAAGTCCGACGCGGTAAATGCCGTGACCTTGTTGGCCAGCCCCATATTGGCGATCGCGGCATAGAAAGCGGCCATCGCCCCACTGACCTGGCTCAGCATGCCGCCGTGGTCACGAATCAGATAGTCATGCATGTCAAAGCTGCTCAGCGACACCATGAACACCTGGCGACGCGCACCCAGCGTGCTTCGCCCTGCAATCAAGCGGGCCACCATCTGGAGCTGGTCCGACAAGGTAGAGCCTGCAGGAAAACCGGTCAGCGGCGTGCCCGAGGTCGTGCTGGTGCCAGCCAAAGCTTGCGCCACCACAGACTGGGCCGCCATCGAACGGACGGTAATTTTGTTGTAGTCGCTCTCCAGGGCGTGGGTGCGACTTTGCTGGACCAGTGAACGCAACGCACTGGAGACGGCTTGTGAGCCATAGGGCGCACTGCCGGTTACAGCGGCATTGATGGGAATCGCCCCGGAACTGGTCACCTGGTATTGCACGGCCGTATTGCCGGACAGATACACGGCGTTTCCAGTGACCGACATACAGGTGAATGTAGAAGTGCCGTTGGAGGACAAGGCCAGATCGCCCAAGCTGCCGCCCCAACCCACCTTGGAACCTTCAGGCGCTGAAGATTGCCACGTCGATTGCTGGTCGTTGTGCGAGAAAAGCTGCGCGGGACGCGGATAGCTCGTGTGGTCGGCGCTGTTGTACTGGTCGCGCGTCAAAGGCACGGTGAGCGGCCCGACGTTGAGCTGCACGGCGACTTTGCCCACGTTAAAAAGACTGCTCAAACCCGACATTGCCGGATTGAGCGCAAATTGGCGGGTGGTGGCACCCAGTGCGTCCGCGGGCGGGGCCAAAGGGTTTAACAGCGTGGCCGCCAGATCAGCTTTGGCCAGTGCAATACCGCCTGCCGTTTGACCAGGGCCCCCCTGGCGAATCTGGTTGTACAGGTTGTAACTCGCGTCATCGTAGGTGACCACGGTGTTGGCGAAGTCATTTCCCCCGTAGAGGAAAACACAAACCAGCGCCTTGTAGTCGTTGGCACCGGTGTTGTCGGTGGCGTTGAAGGCGGCTGCCTCACCGATGGCAGCCAGATTCAGCGCCATTGGCAAGGCCGTGCCCGCCAGTGCAAGCTGGCCTGACCGCTTCAAAAACGCACGGCGGCTATGAAGTTCAGGTCGCAACAAGTGCATTTTTGATACCCACTTTTCTATTTCTGAACGAGGTATTCGGCGCATGCCATCACCAGCAGCACTGCCGCGCACACCCTTCGCCGCAGGTTGGTGGCGGTAGTCGCCGCCGAGGCAACCGTGGCCGGCATGGCCCCTACCGCAGCGGTGATCGCTGCCAGCGTAGCGGCGCTGAGCTGGCCTGCGCAGAGCAGCAAATTGAGCCGGTCCACGAGTGCGCCGGGATTGGTGGCGCTGGGCGTTTCGGTCAGGCCAATTTCCACGGTGTAAGCAGCCCGCATATCGGAGGAAGCAATACCGCTGTCGATCACATATTGCAGATAGTTGATGTAACCGGCCACGCTCGACTCGTTGACCAGCTGGAATTCCGGCGCCACCGCACCGGCGCTGAGCGCCGTCGCAGGCGGCACATATCCAGGGCGGAAAAAATTGAACACCGTGCTGGCCCGCAGCGGGCTTTGACCCAGGGCGCTACCGGGATTGCTGGTATCCCCAACCTGCCAGTTACCACTGGTTGAGGTCACGCCAAAGGTGCGCGCCCATTGCGTCAGACGCACCATGGGTTCACGCAACTTGCCAAACTGGGTTGCGCTTAACCCGCTGGGCGCACGCGCTTCGTCATCTTGCACGATAGCCGCGTAAACATAGGCCAGGTCACCGCGTACGCCTTGTCCGTTATCGGCATATACATTCGCCACACGCTGCACATAGGCAGGACTCGGGTTACTGGTTACGAGACGTTGGATCAGTTGCTTGCTGATGAACGGCGCGTTGTTGGGATGGTTAAACAAAGTATCGAGTGCAATCTTGAGCGCGGCGGCAGCGGACGTGCCGGCATCGATCGTGACACCCAGAAACGTCACCGCATTGCTGGAGTGGTACAGGCCGTTGGAAACCTGAACCATCGGCAATCGCGCGAATGTCGTTTGCGGTACGTTGAAAACAGCGCCAGACGGTTGCGTCACGGGCGTCGTGGGCTGGTTTTGGCTGCTGTCCATGTCGTAGCCCGTAAAGACCTGGGCCAGATTGGTTACGTCCGTGTTGCTGTAGGTGGCAACCGGCGCTCCGGCGGCGCCGAGTTGGGGCGTGCCATCCATGTTGAGCATCACCAGCCCGATGGAAAACAGCTGCATGACTTCGCGCGCATAGTTTTCGTCGGGCTCGCTGCCCCTGCCGTCGGCTTTTTTGTTGCCCCGGGTGTTGAGAAAATTACCCATTGCCAGGCTGAGCGTGACGGCCTCCAGCAAATCGCGGTAATTGCCCCAGGCGTAGGTAACCAGCAGGTCCCAATAATGGGCGGCGACATAGGCAGGCCAATAGTCGTTCATGGTGTTCATCGACACCACAAATATTTCCGACAAGGCCAGCGCCATGCGTTTGCGCGCACCGTCAGGTGACGCCATAAGCTGGTTCCAGACCATTGCGTCGCCGGGTGAGGTGCTGAAGTAGGTGCCTTTGGCGGGCACATTTTGACCACGGCTATTGAGCCAATCCCAGCCGAACTGGCCGCCGCTGGTGGCGATTTGGGTTTGCAACCAACCCGCGTAGGTGGTGGCACGCAGTGCGGCGATGTCGGCGTCACTGGCGGAAAACTGGGCCTGCAGGAGAAAGCGGGCCGCCTCGGCGTCCGATTGCGCCGCGGGGTAGGCGTAATTGCCGAGCAGTGCAACGTTGCGCCCGGCCGGGCCACTCAGGTTTCCAGCGCCCGCGCCAACGCCGGCCGCCGAACCACCCCCGCTGCTGCTGCCGCCACCACCGCCGCCGCACGCAACCAACGCGCTGCTCGCCAGCGCCGCTATTGCCACGGTCGGAACGGCGCCGGCGCTTGAAGCGTCGCTCATGAGGGAATCCGGTGCTTGATCAACGTGGGGCATCGTGGCGCTTCAAAAACTGCGTCAGGATAGCCAGCAGCGCCGCTTTTCCAAAGCGGACTTTCAGTTTGTTACGCTTTTATCCTGGTCCGCCTGCGCATTGCGCAACTGGTCCCGCGTCGCCATGGCGGCGCTGCGGGCGGCCGCGGCAAAGTCCGCGCCACTGGAGGCATAGAGCACTGCGCGCGACGAATTGACGACGATGGGAGCGATCGTCTGACCGGCCACGGCGCGATAGCCGGCCTTCACGGTGGCCGCGGCATCACCGCCCTGTGCGCCCACCCCGGGAATCAGCAAAGGCACTGTCGGCGCAGCGCGGCGCACGCGCTCAATTTCGGCGGGATAGGTTGCCCCCACCACCAGCCCCAATTGCCCATTGGTATTCCACGGACCCTGCACCAGACTTGCAATGTGTTCAAACAAAGCGGGCTGGCCGGGCAAGTCTGCGAGGCGCTGGTTTTGCAGGTCATCCCCGCCCGGATTGGACGTGCGGCACAGCAAAAACGCGCCTTTGCCGTGGTACTTCAAATACGGCTGCACCGAATCGAACCCCATGAAAGGTGACAGGGTGACGCAGTCGGCCCCGTAGCGCTCGAAGGCCTCTTTGGCGTACTGCTCGGCGGTGCTGCCAATGTCACCACGTTTGGCATCCAGAATTACCGGAACGTGTGGCGCAGTCGTGTGGATATGGGCCACCAGGCGCTCGAGCTGAGCCTCGGCGCGGCAGGCGGCAAAGTACGCAATTTGCGGCTTGAAGGCGATGACAAGATCCGCAGTGGCATCGACGATGGCCGCGCAGAAGTCATAAATTTTGCTTGCGTCGCCCCGGTATGCCGCCGGAAATCTGGCCGGCTCGGGGTCCAGCCCCACGCACAGCAGAGAACCATTGATCCGCTGGGCATCGCGCAACTGGTCAAGGAAAGTGGTTTGGGTCATGGTTTGGCGGTACGTTGGTTTGATGGTTTCAGTGGCGGGCCCGGGCCAGGGTATCGGCCGCCAGGCACAGGTCGGCCCACGCCTTGCCTTTGTCAGCGCTGTTGCGCATCAATGTTGTCGGGTGGTAAGTGACCACCACCGGGATGCCAAGGTAGCGGTACACGCGCCCGCGCAGTTTGCCCAGTGGCAGGCCGGCCAACTCGGGCGTTTCGCGCAGCACCAGCTGGTTGGCAAAACGGCCCATCGCCAGAATAACTTTGGGTTGCGTGAGTGCAATTTCGCGCCGCAGATAGGCGGCACACTGCGCCAG
>CAIOLZ010000190.1 GCA_903859265.1 uncultured beta proteobacterium | reverse complement strand
TAGCCGCGCCAGTCCGGAGCGATGACAAAGTGGTCCTGCTCCAGCGCGTCCACCACAAACTGGTAGCTGGCTGCGACGTCCATCCAGCCGTGCACCATGACCAAAGGCGTTTTGCCGGGCGCTGGCGTGCCCCAGCAAAGGACGTGGTAGGTGGTGTTGCGGATTGGAATGAATTCGCTGCGAGCGGCTTTTTTGACTTGGTACATTCGGTCAATCATAAAAGAGTGATTTGGAGACCTGCAGTGCCAGAAAATCTAATTCGCCACCAGAGCGGCGGCTATGCCCGCTTGCACGAAAACTTCCGCTGGAGCGTGCCGGACCATTTCAACATGGCCGAAGTTTGCTGCACGCGCTGGGCGTCCGACCCCAAGACGGCGCAGCGCACTGCGGTGCAGGATTACCTGCACCACAACGAACCACGGCTCCAAAGCCACAGCTATGCCCGGCTGCAGGAGCAGGCCAACCGCCTGTCCAACGCGCTGGTGGGGCTGGGCGTACAGCCCGGAGACCGCGTTGCCATCGTGATGCCGCAGCGGTTCGAGACTGCTGTGGCCTATATGGCAGTGCTGCAAATGGGTGCGGTGGCCATGCCGCTGTCGATGCTCTTTGGCCCGGAAGCGCTGGAGTTTCGCCTGCAAAACAGCGAGGCCGTGGTGGCGATTGCGGATGCCGCCGCGCTTGCCCATTTGCAGGCAACGCGCACCGCGTGTACAGCGTTACGCAGCGTGATCGGGGTGGGGAGTACCGATTCGACGCAGGGCCACGCCGACATGAACTACGGCCTGTTGCTGGGCGATCAGATCAACACCTTTGCGCTGGTCAACACGCGCGCTGACGCACCTGCAGTGCTGATTTATACCAGTGGCACCACGGGCAATCCCAAAGGCGCGCTGATTCCGCACCGCGCGCTGATCGGCAATCTGACGGGGTTTATTTGCAGCCAAAACTGGTTTGGTTTTGACGGGAAAACCAATCGAAGTTCAGACGCCGTGTTCTGGTCTCCCGCCGATTGGGCGTGGACCGGCGGGCTGATGGATGCCTTGCTGCCCACGTTGTACTTTGGCTGCACCATCATCGCGTTCAATGGCCGCTTCACGCCGCAGACGGCGCTGGAGCTGATGGGCCAATGCGGCGTGACCCATACCTTTTTGTTCCCCACCGCCATCAAGGCGATGATGAAGGCGTTCCCCAGATTTCCTGCGCACACGGTGCAAAAAGAGTTTGGTTTGCGGCTGCAAGCCTGCATGAGCGCGGGCGAGGCGATGGGCGACGCGGTATTTTCCTATTGCGTGAACCAATTGGGTGTCACGCCCAATGAGATGTTTGGCCAGACCGAGATCAATTACATCGTCGGCAATTGCGCGCGCCACTGGCCTCCAAAACCCGGCAGCATGGGCATGGCCTATCCGGGGCACCGCGTGGCGGTGATTGACGAGCAGGGGCAGGAATGTGCGGATGGCGTGCCGGGTGATGTGGCCTTGCACCGCTTTGACCGGCATGGCGATCCGGATCCGATTTTTTTCCTCGGCTACTGGAAAAACGATGCCGCCACCCGGGAGAAATTTGCGGGTGCCGCGGGCCCCGACGACTGGTGCCGCACCGGCGACCTGGCGGTGCGCGATGCCGATGGATACCTGTGGTACCAGGGGCGTTCGGACGATGTGTTCAAGTCGGCAGGCTATCGCATCGGTCCCGGAGAAATTGAAAACTGTCTGGTCAAACATGCAAGCGTGGCCAATGCCGCGGTGGTACCTAAGCCGGACCCGGAGCGGGGTGCGCTGGTGAAGGCGTATGTCGTGATTACCCCGGATCTGTTGGCGCTTGAGGGTGCAACGCCCGAGGCGGTCACTGCCTTGCATGCTCGGCTCACCCTCGATTTACAGGCCCATGTCAAAGGGCTGCTGGCGCCCTATGAATATCCCAAGGAAATTGAATTTGTTGACGCCTTGCCCATGACCACTACCGGCAAAGTCCAGCGCCGCGTGCTGCGCTTGCAAGAGGAGGCGCGCGCAGCGGCCCGATCCAAAAAAACGGCAGGGGAGAGGTCAGTGGCGAAACTCGGATATCGCGACCGTTGACCAGCAAATGTCATGGAGCGAAAGT
>CAIOLZ010000189.1 GCA_903859265.1 uncultured beta proteobacterium | reverse complement strand
CCTTTTGTCAAAGTGGCTGCTCTGATGCGGGCCGCGGGCCTGCGAGTACCCGATATTCTGGACTGGGACGCGACCCATGGTTTCATGCTTCTGAGCGATCTGGGTATGCAAACCATGATGCAGCTGATAGACCCAAAGGCGCCGCCGCCACTCGATCTGTACCTCGAGGCAACGGACATTCTTGTGCAGTGGCAACTCGCTTCCAGGCCCGATGTGCTAGCGGACTACGACCACGCCCTGCTCAGTCGGGAAATGGAACTTTATCCGCAGTGGTATGTGGCCCAGCACCGGGGCCTGACACTCGATGCCGTGCAACGCAAAACGCTCGATGACGCGTTCGATTGCATCATCCGCAACAACTTGTCCTGGCCCAGCGTTTACGTGCACCGCGATTTCATGCCCCGCAACCTGATGGCGTCCAGCCAGGGGCTGGGCGTGCTCGACTTTCAGGATGCGGTGTACGGGCCGATTACCTACGACATTGCCAGTCTGATGCGGGATGCATTTTTGAGCTGGGATGAAGAGTTTTGCCTTGACGTCACCATCCGGTATTGGGAGAAGGCCCGCAAAGCCGGACTGCCGGTCGGCGATGACTTCGGCGAGTTTTACCGCGGTGTCGAATGGATGGGCCTGCAACGCCATCTCAAGGTTGCCGGCATTTTTGCCCGCCTCACCCTGCGTGACGGAAAACCGCAGTATCTGGCGGACACCCCCCGCTTCATCCACTACATGCGCAGCACTTGCGCACGCTACCGCGAACTCAAACCCCTGTTGCGGCTGATCGAAAAAATCGATGGCATCGAGGTGCCCAACGCGTTCGCATTCGGACGTACCTGAGCAGTTTGCAGGATGCCCCGTTTTTTCTGCCCCGCTGCGCTGGTCGTGGGTCAAACCATCGACCTGCCCGCCGGTGCGGCCCGGCATGTGCAGGTGCTGCGCCTACAGCCCGGCGCCACCATTACCCTGTTCAACAACGGGCCGGGCTCGGTGCCATCTTCTGGCGGTGAGTTTTCAGCCACGGTGACGCAAATGGGCCGCAGTCAGGTACAGGTGCGGATAGACGCCCATCACCCCATCGAACGCGAAATCGCGGTCAGGGTTCACCTCGCAGTCGGCATGCCCGCCAACGAGCGCATGGATTGGCTGGTGGAAAAAGCCTGCGAGTTAGGCGTGGCGAGCATCCAGCCACTGATGACAGAACGCAGCGTGCTGCGACTGGCCGGAGAGCGCGCCGAAAAGAAGGCCGCGCACTGGCAAAGCACGGCAATCTCGGCGTGTGAGCAATGTGGTGGCAACCGGGTGCCTATGGTGTTCTCCCCGGTAACCTTGGCGCAGTGGATGAAAGCCGGTTTGAACAAGGTCGAGACCAGACCGGCGCGACGGCTTTTGTCCTTGCGTGAAGGCGCACTGGTGCTGGGTCACCGCAACGCCCCGGAGTTCGATGCGCCGGCTGGCGTTGTTTTCCTGTCTGGTCCGGAAGGTGGTTTGAGTCCCGACGAAGAAGCCGCCGCGATTGCCAATGGCTTTGTACCCGTATCGTTGGGCACCCGGGTGTTGCGGGCCGAAACTGCCGCCCTGGCAGCACTGACGCTGCTATCGATGGGCGGCTAAAGCGCGCTAAAACCGCTGATCCAGCCAGTTTTTCAGGGTGGCAAACACTTTGTCCCGGTCGGGTTCGTTGAATATCTCGTGGTACATCTCTTCGAAGCAAACCGACCTCACCACGTCAGCCGGTGCCGCCCTGGTGAACTGGCGGCTACCCTCGGGGTTGAGCAGCCGGTCACTGCCCGCGTACATCAGCAAGGTCGGCACTTTCCAGCGCGCAGCGCAGCCCAGAGTGGCAGGCCCGGCCCGGGCAATAAAGCGCGCCAGGCGGCCTGAAATACGGTCGTGAACCCTGTGGTCTTCCCGATAGGCCGCAACCACGTTGGGGTCGCGCGAAATATGCCGGGGGTTCACACCGTTGCTGACCCGCAGGTCCGGCAAATACTTGGGCAACACCGACAGCAGGAGCTTTTGCACGGGAGTCAGACCGGGATCTAATGCCGGCGATGACAGCACCACGGCCTCAACAGGCCGCAGGTTCAAGGAGACAAAGTGTGCAACGACCAGCCCCCCCATGCTGTGCCCCAAAAGAATCAGGGGCAGTTCGTCGTCCATATGGGCGCGCAGGTCATCGACAATATCGGCCAGATCGTCCAGCAGCCGCGTATCCGTGGGCAATGTACCCTGCACGCCGCCGGAGTCGCCGTGCCCGCATTGGTCGTAACCACGCACAAAAAAACCCCAGCGGTTGAGTTGCTCTGCCACGTGCGCATAGCGCCCACTGTGCTCGCCCAGGCCATGCACGATGACAACCACGCCACGCACGGCTTTGCCCGTCGCCAGCGGCCAGTCCCGCACCACCACGTTGTCGCCATCCGAGGCAATGAAGGTGGAGACGCGCAGCTCGTCCGTCATGGGATTTGGGCGATCACCTCTGCCACCGCTGCTGTCAGCTTCTTGGCGTAAGGGACGTGCAAAAACTCGTTGGGCCCGTGGGCATTGGCCTTGGGTCCCAGTACGCCACAGACCATCATTTGCGCCTTTGGAAAGCCCTTGGAGAGCATGTTCATAAGCGGGATGGTGCCGCCCTGACCGATATAGCCGCATGCTGCGCCGAAGTGTGCTTTCGATGCGGCATTGAGCGCCGCTTCAAACCAGCTCGCGGTGTCCGGTGCATTCCAGCCGGTGGCGCTGGACCCACGCTCAAAAGTCACACGGGCCTGGTACGGGGCATTGTCTTCGAGCAGCGCCTTGAGTTCTTGCACCGCCTTGTCGGCTTCGACCAGCGGCGGCAAGCGCAATGACATCTTGAACGCCGTGTAGGGCCGCAGCACGTTGCCGGCATTTTGCAGATCCGGAAAACCGTCGGCACCGGTCACGCTCAGGGTGGGGGTCCAGGTGCGGTTGAGCAAAGCTTGCAAAGGGTCCGTGGTGGTAGGCAGGGAGAAGGCCGTGGAGCCGCCACAGTCATAGTGGGCCCAGGGAAACCGTTTGTAAATTTCCTCACCCAATATGGCGGCTGTAGCCTTGGCCTGCTGGAGCCGCTCGGCAGGCACTTCACAATGAAAACTCGCTGGCAACAACCGCCCGGTGGCGCTGTCTTCCAGGCGGTCAAGCACCTGGCGCATGATGCGAAAGCTTGAGGGCACCAGCCCGCTGGCATCACCCGAATGCACGCCTTCGGTCAGGATTTCGACTTTCAAAACGCCACTGACCATGCCGCGCAAACTGTTGGTCAGCCAAAGCTGGTCGTAGTTGCCCGCGCCGGAGTCGAGACAAACCACCAGCCCGACGTCGCCCATGCGGGTTTTGAGTGCGTCCACATAAGGCAGCAAATCGAAGGAACCACTTTCTTCCGCCGTCTCGATCAGGCCAACGATTTTGGGGTGCGCGATGTTTTGCGACTTCAGGGCCTGGATGGCCGTAATGGCGGCATAGGCGGCATAGCCATCGTCCGCGCCACCACGCCCGTACAACTTGCCGTCCTGCAACACCGGCGTCCATGGGCCAAGATCATTGCGCCAGCCGGAAAACTCAGGCTGTTTGTCGAGATGGCCGTACATCAATACGGTGTTTTGAGCCGCTTTGGTAGCCGCAACCTCGAAGAACAATACGGGCGTGCGGCCTTCGAGGCGCACCACTTCGAGCGTCAGTCCTGCGACCTTCTGCGCTTCGATCCAGCGCGCCGTGCTGTGCACAACGGTATCGAGATAGCCATGCTCCTGCCAGTCAGCGTCAAACATGGGCGACTTGGCGGGGATTCGGATGTATTCCTGCAACTGGGGCAAGATGCGCGAGTCCCAGGCATTGGATACTTCGTCGAGAACTTGGGTGGCGTTCATGGCAATTTCCTGAAAATTGGAATTTTTTTAGCGCACGGATTGTCATCATGCCACGGACCCCGGCCACCCCTGACCAAGGCATGCTGAGTTGCCAAACGCTTGACGCTCAGCGCGCCAGTTTGTACACCGAAGTCCCGGCCAGCAGATTGGGGGCAAAGCGCACAGTGCGGCCCTCCTGCAAGCCAAAACTGTCGAGCACGCGCAACCCGTTGCGTGCCGCCAGCGCCGCCAGATCGGCATGGGTGCCTACGCGAATGTTGGGCGTGTCGTACCACTGGTACGGCAAGCGCTTGGTCACCGGCATGCGCCCCATCAAAATGCTCCAGCGGTTCTGCCAATGGGCAAAGTTGGGAAAAGCAACAATGCCAAGGCGCCCGACCCGGGCCGTCTCGCGCAACATGACTTCGGCATTGCGCAAGTGCTGCAGCGTATCGATCTGCAACACCACATCAAACGAAGCATCCTCAAATACGGCCAGCCCCTCGTCAAGATTGAGCTGAATCACATCCACGCCGCGGCGAATGCAGGCCAGCACATTGGCATCGTCAATCTCAACACCGTAGCCCGTGCAGCCGCGCGTGCGCTGCAAATAGTCCAGCATGGCGCCGTCCCCACAACCCAAATCGAGAACGCGCGCGCCGCGCGGCACCAGTTCGGCAATGGCGTGCTGAATGGCCAGATCGCTCATGCCAACGCTCCCGCCACATTGTCAAAGTAAGCACGCACCACGCCCATGTAACGTGCATCGTCCAGCAAGAACGCATCGTGGCCGTGCGGCGCATCGATTTCGGCGTAGCTCACATGGCGCTGGTTGTCCAGCAAGGCCTTGACCAGTTCGCGGCTGCGCTTGGGGCTAAAACGCCAGTCAGTCGTGAAACTCACCAGTAAAAATTTGCAGGTAGCGCGGCGCAAGGCAAGACTCAAATCCCCGCCAAAGGCGCGTGCCGGGTCGAAATAATCCAGCGCTCGGGTGATCAGCAAATAGGTATTGGCATCGAAATATTCGGCAAACTTGTCGCCCTGGTGGCGCAAGTAGCTCTCAATCTGAAACTCAACTTCCTGCGTGCTGTAGAGGTACTGCGCTGCGGCGACCACAGCATCCCGGGTGGTGTCAGGGTCCGAACCGTCCGATGCAATAGCGTGCGCTGCCTGGGCAAGTGCCTTTGCAGCGGGGCGCAACTGGCGTCCGAATTTTTCGTTCATCACGTCATCGCTGAGATAGGTGATGTGTCCAATCATGCGGGCGATGCGCAGACCGCGTTTGGGCACCACACCATGCTCGTAAAAATTGCCGCCGAAAAAATCCGGGTCGGTCACGATGGCGCGGCGCGCCACTTCATTGAACGCAATG
>CAIOLZ010000188.1 GCA_903859265.1 uncultured beta proteobacterium | reverse complement strand
GTCGAGGTTCTTGACGATTTCGGCGATGCCAAAGCAGCCCAGCGCCACGCTGATCAGGCCAATGCCGTCGGCCAGAAAGGGCAAGTCCAGGGTGAAGCGTGCCACGCCGCTGTTAACGTCGGTGCCCACCGAGCCCAGCAGCACCCCTATCATGGTCATGGCCAGTCCGTTGAGCAGGCTTCCCGTGGTGATAAAGCTGACGCATACAAAACCCACCAGCATCAGCGCACAGTAGTCGGCAGGGCCGAACAGCAGCGCCACTTCGCCCAATGTCGGGGCCAGTGTTGCCAGCACAACAATGGCCACAGTGCCACCGATAAAACTGGAAATTCCCGCCGTGAAAAGCGCCAGCCCGGTCTTGCCTTTGAGCGTCATGGCATAGCCGTCGATGCAAGCCACGATACTGCCGGCATGCGGGATTTTCATGGTGATGGCGCTCACGCTGTCGCCGTACTGGGCGCCGTAATAAATGCCTGCCAGCATGATGATCGAGCCATCGGTCGGGATGGAGTAAGTCAGCGGCAGCAGCAAACTGATGGTTGACAGCGGCCCCAGTCCTGGCAAAAGCCCCACCAGAGTACCGACCACACAGCCAATGGCGCAGTACCACAGGTTATGGATGGTCAGGGCGTGGTCGAATCCCAGGTGCAGGTTGTTGATCAGATCGTTCATAGCAGGGGCAGATTCAGTCCAAGCAGGTTTCTGAAGATGAAGGCCACTGCAATCAACCCGGCGGTGATCTTGATATTGCGGGACACCGAATAAGTCTTGCCGGCGTAGGACGCACAAAACACCAGCGCGACGATTCCCACCAGCATGTTGACGTAACGCGACAGCATGGCAAAGGCGCACAGCGAAAACAGGATGACGGCAATGTTTTTGAAGTTGTAGGTCATTGGTACCGGCGGCACAAAGCGAGAGCGCACCACCGTGACCAATCCGATCGCCAGCAACATGCAGCTCACCAGCAGGGGGAAGAGCCCGGGACCGGAGCGGTTGAACTGACCGATGTGATAGGTCAATGAAGTGGTGCCAAACACCAGCGCAATGGCAATGAGGAAGAGGCCGCGAATAAGGTTCAGGTTGTTCATGGCGCCCGCTCCCCAGAGAAGCAGAAACGCCTTAAAAAATGCAACTTCAAGTGAGACTCCTCATTGGTACCGGAGCGCGAATTCTCGTACTTTTCTCAAGGGCTAGGGATAACCCTGAGGTGCTTTGCGGAGTGTTTTTACCGTGTCAGCAGATGCGCGATGCCAGCCACTCCAGTGTGCGTCCATGCGCCAGCGCGGCTGCACGCTGGTGGTACATCGGGCGGCCCCAGCAATTGAACCCATGGTCAGCGTCCTCATAGGTGTAAAACTGTGCGTCCTGGTGACCCGCAAAGGCGGCTTTGACGGCGTCCACGGCAGATGCCGGAATGTGCTTGTCCAGCGCCCCGTAATGGAACAGGATGGGTGCCTTCACCGAAGCGGCGACATCGAGCTGATTTTGTATGCCGCCACCGTAGTAGCAAACCGCCGCATCGACCGCCCCGCTGACCGCCATGCGGTAGGCCAGACGGCCGCCCATGCAAAAACCCACGACACCAATTTTGCCGGTCAGTTCGGGCCGCTGGCGCAGCGCCTGTGCGGTCGAGACCAGGTCCAAAACGGTGTTGGGCGCGTCCAGGTTTTGCATCAGGTGATAGGCTTTCTGGGTATCCGTCTCATCATATTTCAGATCGACACCAGGTTCCTGCCGCCAGAATACGTCGGGCGCGAGAACCACGAAACCGTCGGCGGCATATTGGTCGGCGACGGCCCGGATATGGGCATTGACGCCCCAGATTTCCTGCAACACGACCATGCCGGGGCCGCGACCGGTGGGCGGGAGCGCAAGGTAGGCTCCAAAGGACTTTCCGTCGTGGCTGGTGAGGGTAATGTTGGTTCCGGTCATGCGATTAACTCCAAAGGGGTGATGAAAACAGCTGCGCAGTTTAGGCGTAAGGCTGCAGTTTGTCTTTTGCCGCAGCGCCAGTCCTTAGCCTTTGGTTGGTTCGCCAAAATTCAGCGGAAGCCCGACATAGTTTTCGGCCATCGTGCGCAAGCCAGATTCGCTGTTGAGGAGGTAGTCCAGCTCGGCTTGCTGAAATTTGGCAGCGATAGGGCCATCGTCGGAGAACGTGTGCATGAGTTGCGTGAACCACCATGAAAAGCGTTCACCGCGCCAGATCCGGCGCAGACAGCGCTGCGAATAATCGTTGATTCCTGCATCGGTCTTGTCGTTGTAAAACTCGATCAGGGCCTGTGACAAATATTTGACATCGGTGGCGGCCAGATTGAGCCCCTTGGCGCCGGTGGGTGGAACGATGTGACCCGCGTCGCCGGCCAGAAAAAGTCGTCCGAAACGCAGCGGCTCGGTAACAAAACTTCGCAGCGGGGCAATGCTTTTTTCAATCGACGGCCCGGTCACCAGTTTGGCGCGGCCTTCATCATCCAGGCGCAACCGCAATTCGTTCCAGAACGCCTCATCCGACCATTGCTCCACACGGTCGGTCAGGGGAACTTGCAGGTAGTAACGGCTGCGGTTGCGGCTGCGCTGCGAGCACAGCGCAAAGCCGCGTGAACTGTTCACGTAGATAAGTTCTTCGCAGACCGGCGGCGTGTCCGACAACAAGCCCAGCCAGCCAAACGGATATACCTTTTCGTATTCCGTGATGGCCTGGCGCGGCACGCTTGCGCGGCACACGCCGTGAAAGCCATCGCATCCGGCAATGAAGTCGCAATCAATCACATGCGTTTGGTCGTCTTTCTCGTAGGTCACGCGTGGCTTGCTGCTGTCAAAGTCGGCCAGGGTAACGTTTTGCGCGCCATAAACAGTTGGCAGGTTGGCAGCGCTGCGGGCTTGCATCAGGTCGCGCGTGACCTCTGTTTGGCCGTACACCATCACGCTTTGGCCACCCGTCAAAGTTTTCAGATCGATGCGGTGGCGTTTGCCCTGGTTGAGAATTTCAAAGCCGCTGTGGGTCAAGCCTTCGCGGTGCATGCGCTCGCCCACGCCGGCTTCGTCCAGCAAGTCGGTGGTGACTTGTTCGAGCACGCCGGCGCGGATGCGCGACAACACATAGTCGGCGCTTTGCCGTTCAAGAATGATGGCTTCGACTCCTGCCTTGTGAAGCAACTGACCCAGCAGCAGGCCCGAAGGGCCGGCACCGACGATAACCACTTGAGTGCGCATGGATGTATCCCTATTTCTGATGCACCCAAGCTTATTCGCCGCAGGCCGTCTTTGCCTGGCCGCCTCAGTTTGCTTGTGCGATCATCGCCAGCAGAGTGCGAACATCGCGCAATAAGGAGACTGGTTCCATGACGATTGCCAAAGCAGACCTGATAGAGGGCATGTCCAAAGGAATGGCGGTGCTGGAGAGCTTTGACACCGAGCGCCAGCGGCTCAACGCCACCTTGGCCGCTGAGCGCGCCGGCATTACCCGGGCTTCGGCGCGCAGACACTTGTTGACGCTATTGCATCTGGGCTACCTGGAGTCGGACGGCAGTTATTACTGGCTCTCGAGCAAGGTGTTGCGCTTCTCGGGCACCTACCTCGCAAGCGCACGTTTACCGCGCGCGTTGCAACCGACCCTGAACCGCCTGGCGGCGTCCACCCGCCACACTTTCTCGGCGGTTGTGCGCGACCAAGATGAGGTGGTCATCGTGGCGCGCGGCGGCAGTGAGCAACACCTGTCGGCCATCGCCGGTGGCCGCTACATTGCCTATGGCCTGCATGTGGGCGCCAGACTCCCGCTGCATGCCACTTCGACCGGACGGGTATTGCTGGCAGCCTTGCCCAAAACTGCCTTTAAAAATTGGATGCAGGGGCGCACGCTGCAGCGGCTGACCCATTTCACTTTGACCGACAAACGGCAATTCACCACGGTTATTGATGGCGTGCGCCGCGCCGATTTTTGCCTGGTCAGTGAGGAGCATGAGTTGGGCGTTCATGCTCTGGCGGTGCCGCTTCGCAATGCGCAGGGCGCGACCATTGCAGCTTTGAATGTGGTGGTTGCGTCCGGCCATGCGGCGCAGCACGGTTTCCCCGGCGATTTGCTCGAGACGCTGCGCGAGGCCGCGCGCGAGTTGCGACCACTGCTGTAAAAAACAATCCGGATCGCCGCGCCGCAGCCCTCAGATCAGTGATGCCACGGGCGTGTTGGTCAGCGCCGCCAGCGACTTGACCGCGGCGGCGTCGGGACTATCAAATTCAAATCCGTGCTTGAAGCCCGATTGGCCTGCCAGGCTGGCATGCACAAACCTGGCGGTGGCCTGAATGTTGTGCAGTGTCCCACCCTTATAGACCGTAATCGCAATCGTGCAGCGTGGGCCAAAGTTGGCTCGGTCGTCCAGCAGTACGCTGGCACCTGTCATCGATATATCGAACATCCGGCCCTCGACCGTGGCACCGGAGGATGTGACGATCCGGGCCTTGCCGCTGCACGGGTAGCGCTTGGCCGCCCGCTCCTCCTGACGGTTACCAGGGGGTCTGCTGCCGAGTAAATCGGACTCTTCAATGCCCATGACGCCCTCCTGATTGAGTGAACACTGTTTCCATCGGCCGCAGTCTACGCTTAAGACGCAAACCCGTCCCCTTGCGCGGCTTGCACCGCCCCGCAATAGGCCAGTCCCGCAGCAACGCCGCCGAATCGATCGCCCTGTACCTGTTCGCAATCGGGCATGGCACGGGCGAGTGCATCCAGGAGCGGCCGCAGGGCAGACGAACCGCCCGTCAGGTAAACCGCATCGACCCGCGACAAACCGCTTTTTGCCACGCAACTCTGCGCACACTGAACTACTTGCTCGATGGCAGTTTGCAGGACCTGCGCCATGTCAGCGGCGGTAAGCTGGCTCACCAACGCGTCGTCCAGAAAATTCAGGTCGATAGCAGTGGATTCACTGCGCGCCGAGCAGCTGATTTTGGCCCGTTCTACCGCGGCCAGCATGCGGTGGCCGTGTTGTTCTTCCAGTGCCAGCATCAGCCGCCGGTGAAGATGCGCGTTGCCGTAATCCGCCCACAGTTCTTTGGCAAAGTGCATTGCCTTACGGGTGTAAGCATGGTGGATCAGGTGCCAGGTCGAGAGGTTAAAAAAAACACTGTTGGGCACTGGCCTGCCCCCGGTGCCGATGTGTTTGTAGCCCAGCAATGGCATCACGTTGCTGAGATCGAGCAGGCGGTCGAAGTCGGTGCCGCCAATGTGTATGCCTGCGGTGGCCAATATGTCCGCACTGCGGTCAGTCACGCCAACGCGCGCAGGATGGAGCCGGATGACGGTGAAGTCCGAGGTTCCGCCCCCAATATCCACCACCAGCGCATGCATCTCGGTTTGTACCCGTTGTTCGTAGTCCAGCGCTGCGGCAATCGGTTCGAGCTGGTAGGCAATGTGTTCAAACCCGGCCTCGCGGGCGGCTTTGCCGAGGGTTGCCTGGGCTTGCGCATCCCGTACCGGATCATCATCGACAAAGTGCACAGGACGGCCCAGCATGGCGTAGGTCAGAGGAACTCCGGCATGCAACTCACAACGGCGTTTGAGTTCCCTGAAAAACAGCACCAGGATGTCAAAAAACCGCAACGCCTGGCCGTTCACGTTGGTGAATTCGTCGATCAGGGCGCTGCCCAGCAGGCTTTTCAGGGAGCGCATCAAACGCCCCTCGGTGCCCGACAGATAGGCCCGCATCGCTTCGCTGCCGAAATGCACGCTGTGGGTTTCGCTGGCAAAGAAAACCGCGCTGGGCATCTCATGGCGTTCAGCATCGAGTGGCACCACCTGCAGGTGGCCATTGGCATCGATCAAGGCGGCGGCTGAGTTGGAGGTGCCGAAGTCAATGCCCACCACCAGTGGGCGCGAGGGCCTGCGCACTGGATGCGGTGCCGGCGCAAGGGGGGCTGCAAGGCTCACGCTGCGGGGACGCTTTGGCCGCCCGTCAGCACCTGCCGCAGAAAGGCAGAAATATCTGCCAGCTCTTTGGGGTGTACGCTGTGCTGCATGGGATAGGTGTGCCACTGCACCGGATGGCCCAGCGCAGCCAGGGCGTTGCGCGAGTCTTCGCCGCGCGCGATCACCACGACCGGGTCTTGCGTTCCGTGGGCCATAAAAATCGGCGTTTTGGCGTTGGGTGCCGTGCGCTCGCTGGCAAAACGGTCGGCCAGTGGCAGGTAGCCAGACAAGGCCATGATTCCGGCCAGCGTGTGGCCAAACCGAAGCCCCGTGTGCAGCGCCATGGCGCAACCCTGGCTGAAACCCGCCAGCACGATGTGCGAAGGGGCAATGCCGCGCGACATTTCGTGCGCTATCAATGCTGCAATCGCGCGCTCGGATTTTTGAATGCCTGCCGCGTCCTGGCGACTTACCAGATCAATGCCGGTGATGTCGTACCACCCCGGCATGACATAGCCGCCATTGATGGTGATTGGAATGCTGGGCGCGTGGGGAAATACAAAGCGGATCGGCGGGCAGCCGTTCAGATCAAGCTCTGGCACGATGTTGGCAAAGTCGTTGCCATCCGCGCCCAAACCATGCAGCCAGATGACTGCGGCCCTGGGGTTGGGTGCAGTTTCGCGTTCAATGCGGGGAAGCAAAGGTGTCACGGGAATTCCTTTCAAGTTCCGTAGCGTTGGGTCCAACTTGCCTGCAGCGGTGCCACCCAACTACCGTGAGGCTCGGGGATGGCGTTGGCAGGCGAGCGCACCTGCCCGGGCAGCGTGCTGGCCGTAAACAAGGCACGCTGCGCTGCTGGCAGCGCCGCCACATCCAGCACGGTGGGATCGCCCCAGACCGCAATATCGGCCTTGCGCGCCTGGGCCTGTGGGCTGAGTAAAAAATCGGCCAGCACGATGCCGCCTTCCTTGGCTTTGGCATTGATCGGCACGGCTACGAAGTGGGTATTGCCGATGGTGCCCGTGCGGAACTGGTAGCTCACAACACTGGCGGCCATGCGGTTGGCTGCGATCTCGTTAGCGGCCTCGTTGGGGTTGAAGGTCATGGCAAACAGCAACTCGCCGTCCGCCATCATTTGCCGTTGCGCCGCTGCGGTTGGGGGAAACTGCCTGCCATTGCGCCACAGATGGGGATGCAGCGCATCGAGGTACGCCCAGACCGGGCTGGTAAACCGGTCCAGCGCCTGCGGCGTGGCAGCCTCGTAAAGCGCTGAGCGGCTCGGGTTGAGCTCTACCAACAGCTGTTTGAGAAAAGTTGTGCCATGAAAATCAGGCGGGCGCGGGTAGGTAACACGGCCCGGATTGGCCTTGGCAAAGGCCATGAGTTCCGTACTGTTTTGCGGCGGGCTTGCAACCCGCTGGCTGTCCACCATAAAGGTCAACTGCGCCATGCCCCATGGAACTTCCATGCCGTTTACCGGCTCGGCAAAATCGATCGTGGTCGTCGGCTTGCCGAGGGTATCGACCAGCGGGTAGTTGGTAAGCCATGCGTTGAGCGGGCCGTAGAGCAGCGCCTCGCGTTTCATTGCCAAAAAGTTTTCGCCGTTGATCCACACCAGATCGACTGAGCCGTCTTGTTTGCCAGCGGCACGCTCGCTGCGCACGCGCCTGACCACATCGGCGGTGTCGGTCACCTTGACGTGTTCCACCCGCACGCCAAAGCGCGCCAGCACTTGCTGGCCCGCCCACTGGATGTAGCGGTTGATCACATCGCTGCCGCCCCAGGCATTGAAATAAACCGTTTGGCCGCGTGCAGCCTGTAATAGTTTTTCCGACGCAGAGGTGTCGGCCGCAAATGCATTTACGGACAGGCCAGCGGCCATCAGGGTCATGGCTTGGCGCCGGCTTGGTGCCAGACGGTTGGGATTGATCAACATGTGCTACGCCAGAAGTGCCTGCGCGAACTCTCGCGCGTTGAAGGTTTCGAGTTCGTCGAGCTTCTCGCCGACGCCAATGAAATACACCGGGATGGGCCTCTCTCGGGCAATGGCCGCCAGCACGCCGCCTTTGGCGGTACCGTCGAGCTTGGTCACGATCAGGCCGGTCAGGCCCAGCGCTTCGTCAAAAGCCTTGACCTGGGCCAAGGCATTCTGTCCGGTGTTGCCATCAATCACCAACAGCACTTCGTGCGGCGCAGTGGGGTCGGCTTTTTGAATCACACGTTTGATCTTTTTCAGTTCTTCCATCAGGTGCAGCTGTGTTGGCAGGCGCCCGGCGGTATCGATGAGCACCACATCTTTACCCCGTGCGCGGCCCGCGCTGACGGCATCAAAACTGACCGCGGCAGGGTCTGCACCTTCCTGGCTGATGATTTCCACGGTGTTGCGGTCCGCCCAGATGCTGAGCTGCTCCCGTGCGGCGGCCCGAAATGTGTCGGCTGCGGCCAGCAAGACGCTGGAACCCGAATCCGCCAGGTGGCGCGTGAGCTTGCCAATGGAGGTCGTTTTTCCGGCGCCGTTGACACCTGCCACCATCACCACCGTGGGCTGTTGCGCGCCGATCACCAACGGTTTTTGCAGCGGTTGCAGCAACTCGGTGAGAGCCACGGTCAGCAATTCTTTGAGTGCCAACGGGTCGGACGCGCCGTTTGCCTTGGCACTTTTTCGCAGACTGGCAATCAGTTGCTGCGTTGCCGACACGCCGGCGTCGGCCATCAGAAGAGCGCTCTCCAGATCCTCATACAGGGCTTCATCAATTTTGCTGCCGCCAAACACGCCTGAAATACTGGCGGCCGTTTTGCCAAGACCGGCCCTGAGCTTGCCAAGCCAGGTTCGCCTGAGGGGGGGCGTTTCAGCAGATACTCTCTCATCAGGGGCCGCAGTGGTTTGCGCGGCAGCTTTGGGCGCCTGCGCGGGCGTCGGAGCTGGCACAGAAGCGGCTGGCGGTAAAGGTGATTTTTTTTTGAAAAAGCTGAACATAGGGCGCGTTCATAGAATCGCTCCATTCTATGAAACACCAATGTAAATCCCGATCCCTCAGGTCTTCTGTAAAAAGCTTGGCCGGCGCACTGGCAATCACCCCTGCCCTGGCGCTGCTTTTGCAGGGCGCAACGCCTTCGGCGCTGGCGCAATCTGCAGTTCCGATACCCGCATCTGCCTCCAAGCCCGCGCAGGTGGTGGAAGTCACGCTGAAAAACGGCATGACCTTGATCATCAAGCCCGATCACCGCGCGCCGACCGCAGTGCACATGGTGTGGGTGCGGGTCGGCTCCATGGACGAAGTCGATGGCACGTCCGGCGTCGCCCACGTGCTCGAGCACATGATGTTCAAGGGCACGCCGAGTGTGAAAGCGGGCGATTTTTCGCGCCGCGTGGCGGCGCTGGGCGGGCGTGAAAACGCCTTTACCAGTTTTGACTACACCGGTTTTTTCCAACAGATTCCAGCGACCCGGCTCGAGCAGGTAATGCAGCTCGAATCCGACCGCTTTGCCAACAACCAGTGGAGCGATGAGGAATTCCACAAAGAGATGGAGGTGGTTAAAGAAGAGCGTCGCATGCGTACGGAAGACAACCCCCGGGCAAGGTTGCAGGAAGTGGTGCAGGCCGCGACCTGGCAGACCGCACCCTACCGCCGTCCGGTGCTGGGATGGATGAGTGATCTGGAAGCCATGACGCCCGATGATGCACGCAGCTTTTTCAAGCGCTGGTACACACCGGCCAATGCCGTGATTGTGGTGGCGGGCGATGTCGATGTGGCGCAAGTCCGCGCGCTGGCTGAGAAATACTACGGCGGCATTGCCGGTCACGCGCTGCCGACCCGCAAGCCGCGCGAGGAGCCCGAGCAGGGCGGCTTGCGGCGTATCAATTTCAAGGCCCCGGCGGAACAGGCCTATGTGGTGCTGAACTTTAAAGTGCCGTCTTTCATGCCTGCGGCACTGGACCCGGCCCAATCCGATGCGTCCAGCAATGACGCCCTGGCGCTTACCGTCCTGGCTGCAGTGCTCAGTGGCTACGACAACGCGCGCCTTGACCG
>CAIOLZ010000187.1 GCA_903859265.1 uncultured beta proteobacterium | reverse complement strand
GCCCATGTTGCAGCGCTTGGTTCGGTGGCCGGTTTTGAAGCGGCTGAGGTGATTGCCAACGATGCGTTTTGGGACGTACCTTGCGACATCCTGATACCTGCAGCCCTGGAGCAGCAGATTACTGGCAACAATGCCGGCCGCATCACGGCACGCCTCATCATTGAGGGTGCCAACGGCCCCACGACGACCGCGGCAGACGATATTTTGGAGTCGCGCAACATCATGGTGCTGCCTGACGTGATCGCCAACGCCGGTGGGGTTACGGTGAGCTACTTTGAGTGGGTGCAGGACTTTTCCAGCTTCTTCTGGTCCGAAGACGAGATCAATGCCCGACTGGTTCGCATCATGAAAGAAGCATTCGCCGGTGTCTGGCAAGTCGCGCAGGACAACAAGGTGAGTCTTCGCACCGCCACCTTCATCGTTGCTTGCAAACGCATATTGCATGCGCGCGAGCTGCGCGGTCTGTACCCCTGATTTCCGGGCTTCACTGCAAAGGATTTTTAAGCGATTCGGGGACCAAAAAGGGCACCACGTCGATGCCTTCCTCCAGCAGGGAGCGGGCTTCGGTTGGCGTGGTTTGGCCCCGGATCGGGCGTTGCTCGGTTTCGCCGTAATGCATTTTTCTGGCCTCTTCGGCGAACTCGCTGCCGACATCGGTTGTTTCTGCGATCAGCCTGCGCGACATTTCCATCCACGCCTGCAAAACTTCCGCATTCGTCGCCACATGAACGGGCGTCGCCGTTTCCAGTGAGTTTGAGCGTGCCGGTTGCGGGTGCGTGTCGGTATGCGCCAGCAGATTGAGGCGCGGCGCACTGAGCTTCTTGGTAATGCGGGCGTCACCGCACACCGGGCATTGCACCAGCGAACGCTCGCATTGCGAAACGAAATCAGCTTCAGACCCAAACCAGCCCTCAAAGCCGTGACCGAGCCCGCATTGCAGGTCAAGCACTTTCATCGTGATTGCCACTCCAGCTTCCAGGCACCGCTCAGAACGTTTTGCAGCCACAAAGCGCCGGTCAAAGTCTTGGCGTCGGTAATCTTGCCTTGTGCACACCACTGCATCAACTCGTCGGTGCTGGCGGTGAATACATCCAGAAACTCGCCCGCATCGAGCCGGCGCTCTCCCGGTATGAGCTGGCGGGCAAACCAGATGTCGATGAACTCGGTGGAATACGCAATCGCCGGATGCAACACCCCTGCACGGGCCCACTCCCGCCCGGTGTAGCCGGTTTCTTCTTGCAGTTCGCGTTGCGCGCACACTAGCGTGGACTCATCCGCGTCGCGCTTGCCTGCGGGAAACTCAATCATTACCTGCCCTATGGGATAACGGAATTGGCGCTCGAGCACCACACGAAGGCTCCCATCGGGGGCCGCAAGAATCGGAACAATCATTGCCGCACCGGGGTGGACAACATATTCGCGGGTTGATTGCGAGCCATCGGGTAAACGCACCGTATCTTCGTAGGCGTGTAAAAAGCTGCCCTGAAACAGCGCATGACCAGACTGCTTAACCTCCACCAGATCGGCGTCTTGTGCTTGCATCGTTCATTGTTCCAAAAAAGCGCTGGCGAAGCTGCGATCCGAGCGGGGCTGCCGCGCTGAATCAGGTCCCCAGCATCTGGCGAATGGAGTGTTCGCACAACGCCATCAGGCCACCTGGAACGAGACCCAGGATCAACACCAAAGCGCCGTTGATGCACAGCACCACACGCACTTCATTGGAGCCCACGACACTGCTTGCAGTCAGCGGTTTATCGAAATACATCACCTTGATAACACGCAGGTAGTAGAACGCACCGATAAGGGACATTGCAACCGCAAAAACCGCCAGCGCAATGTAGGCTTCATTGCCCGAAGCCATCAATGCCTGCAAGACCGACAACTTGGCATAAAAGCCAACCAAAGGCGGAATGCCTGCAAACGACAGCAGGCACACTGCCATGACACCTGCATACAGGGGGCTGCGCTGATTCAATCCGGCAAAGTCTGCAATTTCTTCGCTTTCGAACCCTTCGCGTGCCAACAACAAAATCACGCCGAAAGTGGCCAGGGTTGTCAGAACGTAGGTCACGACATAAAACATCGATGCGCTGTAAGCCGTCGTGCTGAACGGCAAAGAACTGCCGTTGATGACGCCCGCCAGCAGACCGAGCAGCACAAACCCCATTTGGGAGATTGTCGAAAACGCCAGCATCCGCTTGATGTTGGTTTGCATGATGGCCGCAAAGTTGCCAATGATCAGCGACCCCACCGACAACACAATCAACATTTGCTGCCAATCGATGGCCAAGGGCAACATTCCTTCGACCAGGAGCCTGATGGTGATCGCAAACGCAGCAAGCTTGGGCGCACCACCGATCATCAGCGTCACGGCAGTCGGAGCGCCCTGATAGACATCCGGAATCCACATGTGGAAGGGCACCACACCCAGCTTGAAGGCCAAGCCCGCGACGATAAAGACCAATCCGAATATCAGGACCTGGTGACGCACATTGCCGCTTGAAATGGCATTGAACACGGCGGTGATGTCGAGCGAGCCGGTGGCTCCGTACAGCATAGACATTCCGTACAGCAGGAATCCGGATGCCATGGCACCCAGGACAAAGTACTTCATCGCTGCTTCCGTCGCTGTTGCATTGTCACGGCGCAGTGCAACCAGCGCGTAGCTCGACAAGGTCAACAACTCCAGACCCATATAGGTCACCAGAAAGTTGTTGCCGGAAATCATGACAAACATGCCCAGCAAGGAAAAAATGCTCAGGGTGAAAAATTCGCCGCCGCGCAACATGTCGCGCGCCCCCGCGTAAGACCGGCCATACAAGAGCGAGACCATCACTGCAATCGTGGCAAAGCATTTGAGCCAGTTGCCCATGGAATCGCTCACCACCATGTTGCCAAACGCATAAACCGTCGCGCCGCCGTCGGCGTAAACCGCTTGAATCGCCGCCACCACAGCCAGTGTCAACAGCGTCACACCATAGGTCAGGGTACGAAAAGTCGATTTCACCGACAAATCCATGATCGCAATGGCACAGGCCATCACGAACAAAATGAGCTCTGGAAAAACTGCAATCAAACTGATTTTGTCTAACATCTTGGGTCTCTCAATTCAGCCTGATCAGTGCAATTTGGACACAGCGACATGCTTGAGCAGTTGCCCAACCGACGCGTCCATCACAGCAGTAAAGGGTTTGGGGTAAATGCCCATGAAGAGCACGGCGCCGGCCAACAGCAGCAGCATGAAAAACTCTCTGGCGTTGATGTCCAGCAGGCCCTTGACATCGTCGTTGGCGATGGCACCGAGGTAAACCCGCTTGAACATCCACAGGGTGTATGCCGCACCAAAAATCAGCGCGCTTGCAGCGGCAAAACCGATCCAGAAATTGAATTTCACGGCACCCAGAATTACCATCCATTCGCCAACGAAACCGGCAGTTCCCGGCAGGCCGCAGTTGGCCATCGCGAACAACAGCGCCAAAGCAGCGAATTTCGGCATGGTGTTAACAACGCCTCCGTAACTGGCAATCTCGCGGGAATGCACACGGTCGTACAAAACACCGATCGACAGGAACATGGCACCCGACACAAAACCGTGGGCGATCATTTGAACCAGACCACCGGACACACCGAGGTCATTGAAAATGAAGAACCCCAAAGTTACAAAGCCCATGTGCGCAACCGAAGAATAAGCGACCAGCTTCTTCATATCCTGCTGCACCATGGCAACGAGTCCCACATACACCACGGCAATCAGTGACAAGGCGATCATGAAACCTGCCCACTCATGGGCCGCATCCGGTGCAATCGGAAGGGAAAACCGCAGAAATCCATAGGCGCCAAGCTTGAGCATGATGGCAGCGAGCACTGCAGAACCTCCGGTGGGAGCCTCCACGTGCACATCGGGCAGCCAGGTATGAACCGGCCACATCGGGACCTTGACCGCAAACGCCGCAAAGAAGGCAAAGAACAGAAGCGTCTGAGTCGCTCCGTCCAGGGGCAACGCATGCCAGGCCAGTACATCAAAGCTACCACCGGATTTGTTGTACAGAAAAATCAACGCAATCAGCATCAAGAGTGAGCCCATCAGCGTGTACAGGAAAAACTTGAACGCCGCATAGATCTTGTTGGGTCCGCCCCAGATACCGATGATGAGGTACATCGGTATCAGCGTTGCCTCGAAGAACACATAAAACAACAGGCCGTCGAGCGCACAGAACACACCGATCATGAGGCCACTCAAAATCAGGAACGCGCCCATGTATTGCGCGACCCGCGTGGTGATCACTTCCCAAGCGGCAATCACCACCACCACCGTAATGAACGCCGTCAGGGGCACAAACCAGAAGGAAATGCCGTCCAGGCCCAGGTAGTAGTTGACGTTGAAACGCCCGATCCACAGCGCCTTTTCAACAAACTGCATTCCGGCTGAAGCCGTGTCGAACTGGCCGTACAAAGGCAAGGTCAACAGAAAACTGATGACCGCGCCGATCAATGCCACCCAACGCACGGCAGCATGTTGGTCATCACGCCCCAAGGCCAGCAACAAAATTCCAAACGCAATCGGCGTCCAGATCGCAAGGCTCAACAATCCCATGTTCTTTTTCTCCTACTTGAGCCAGACGAAATATGTCATGAGCACAAAAATGCCCAAAATCATCACCAGTGCATAGTGGTACAGGTAGCCAGTCTGCAACCTGCGCACCCCACCAGATATCCAGGCAACAAGCTTCCATGCGCCATTCACGATGGCGCCGTCAATGATGGTTTCGTCGCCGACTTTCCAGAGCAGCGATCCCAGCATGCGGGCACCGCGCGCAAGGATGTTTTCGTTGATCCAGTCCAGGTAGTACTTGTTTTCCAGCAAGGTGTCGATTGGCGCGGCCGCCCGTTTGATGGCGGCTGGCAAGGCGGGGTTGACCATGTACATGTAGTAGGCGGTGGCAACACCGGACACGGCAAGCCAGAAAGGCAGCGAGGAAAAAGCGTGTAGCGCCATTTCGACCGGCCCATGGAAGTCTTCAGCAAGGACTTTCATGGCAGCGTGTTTTTCGGCATCGATAAAAATCGCGCCCTTGAAGAAACCGCCAAACAACATCGGCTCGATCGTGAAGAAACCAACTATCACGGAGGGAATTGCCAGCAAAACCAGCGGGACCCAGACTACCCATGGCGACTCATGCGGAACATGGGCGTGGTGATGATCTCCATGGCCGTGCGCCTCGTCGGCATGGCCGTGATCATCATGGTGGGCATCCGGATTTTGGTCGAATCGTTCCTTGCCGTGAAACACCAGGAAGTACATGCGAAAGGAATAAAACGCTGTCACAAAGACGCCTGCCAGCACCGCGAAATGGGCAAATCCTGCGCCCGCCAACTGACTTTGCGAAACGGCGTCAATAATGCTGTCCTTGGAATAAAAACCGGCAAAAAACGGCGTGCCAATCAAAGCCAAGGATCCAATCAACGCCGTAACCCAGGTAATCGGCATGTATTTGCGCAAACCACCCATCCAGCGTATGTCCTGGTTGTGGTGCACACCCATGATCACGGACCCCGCCGCCAAGAACAGTAATGCCTTGAAAAACGCATGGGTCATCAGGTGAAAAACCGCGACCGAATACGCGGACGCGCCCAATGCGACCGTCATGTAACCCAGTTGGGACAGGGTTGAATATGCAACCACGCGCTTGATGTCGTTCTGGATGATGCCCAGGAAGCCCATGAAAAGGGCGGTGATCGATCCGATGACCATGACAAAGTTGAGCGCGGTGTCGCTCAACTCAAACAGGGGTGACATGCGTGCAACCATGAATATTCCCGCTGTCACCATGGTGGCTGCGTGGATCAATGCCGAGATCGGGGTTGGACCTTCCATGGAATCGGGCAACCAGACATGCAGCGGAAACTGCGCCGACTTACCCATGGCTCCGATGAACAGGCATATACAAATCACGGTGACCAGCATCCAGTCGGTACCGGGAAACACCAGCAAGCGCAGGTCCTGGGACTTGGCAAACACTTCGGCGTAATTCAGCGTACCGGCAAAGGCCACAATCAATCCAATGCCCAGGATGAAGCCAAAGTCACCCACCCTGTTTACCAGAAATGCCTTCATATTGGCAAAGATCGCAGTGGGCTTGTTGAACCAGAAACCGATCAGCAGATACGACACCAAGCCAACCGCTTCCCATCCAAAAAAAAGTTGCAGCAAATTGTTGCTCATCACCAGCATCAGCATGGCAAAGGTAAACAACGATATGTAAGCGAAGAACCGGTTGTAGCCGGCGTCTTCTTCCATGTATCCGATGGTGTAGAGATGAACCATGAGTGACACAAAAGTGACGACACACATCATCATGGCGGTCAGCCCATCGACCAGAAAACCGACTTCCATTTTCAAGCCACCCACCGACAGCCAGGTGTAGAGGGTTTCATTGAAGTGGGCACCGTCATTGACTACGCTTGACAGCGTGCTGACGGAAATGCAAAAAGCAATCAGAACGCCCAGAATGGTTACCGTATGGCTGGCTTTACGCCCGATCCAGTTACCGCCAAAGTGGGTTCCCAGCACGCCCGCCAGCAAAGCACCGGCCAGGGGCGCCAACGGCACCGCCATCAAGTTATAGACAGAAAGAGTCTGTGACATTTTTTTAGCCCTGCAAGGTGTTGAGTTCATCAACGCTGATGCTGGACTTGTTCCGGAATATCAAAACAAGAATCGCAAGCCCGATGGCTGACTCGGCGGCCGCAACGGTCAATATGAAAAATACAAATACCTGCCCTTGCAGATCATTCAAAAAATAAGAGAAGGCGATGAAGTTGGTGTTGACCGCCAGCAGCATCAGTTCGATGGCCATCAACAAAACAATCAGATTGCGGCGATTCAAAAATATGCCCACAACAGAGAGCGCAAACAGCATCGCGCCCAATGAAAGAAAATGGCCTAGCGTTAAAGTCATTTGTTAACCCCGGATTCGATGGGAGGCTGAGGTTCCGGCACGATTGGAGCAGCGGCTTGCGTGGCGGCCATCTTCAACACCGTCATGCGGTCCTTGGATTTCACGCGTACCTGATCGCCGGGACTCACATATTTGCTGTCTTTGCGTGCGCGCAGCGTCAACGCGATCGCGGCAATCATGGCAACCAGCAAAATGGCCGCGGCCACTTCCAATGGGTACAAATAATGGGTAAACATCAGCTTACCAAGTTCACGCGTGTTCGATACGGGGGCCGACGCATCCACGGCGGCCTGCTGTACCACCGGTCGGGCGGCGCGGAAGCCGCCCATCAAAACAGCGGCCATTTCCAGGGCGATGATGACGCCAACCACCGCCGCGAATGGGAAGTGCCGCCAAAAACCGTGCCGCAGGTTCTCGACGTTGACATCCATCATCATGACGACGAACAGGAACAGCACCATCACCGCGCCCACATAAACGAGCACCAGCGTGATGGATAAAAATTCGGCCCTCAGCAGCATCCAGACCATCGCGGCCTGGAAAAATGTCAACACCAAAAACAATGCCGCGTGGACAGGATTTTTGGCGGTGATGACCTTGAACGCTGCGACCAGTAGGACGGCAGAAAATAGATAAAAAAGACCGGTGGTGACACTCATGATGGGGCTCTTAATTGCGGTCGCTCAGCGGTACTTGGCGTCAGCTTGTTTGGCTGCTGCAATCTCGCCTTCGTAGCGGTCGCCGACTGCCAAAAGCATGTCCTTGGTGAAATACAAGTCACCACGTTTTTCACCGTGGTATTCCAGAATGTGTGTTTCTACGATGGAGTCAACGGGGCAACTCTCTTCGCAAAAGCCACAAAAAATGCATTTCGTAAGGTCAATGTCATAACGCGTCGTACGGCGCGAACCGTCTTCGCGCACATCGGACTCAATGGTGATTGCCATCGCCGGGCACACCGCCTCGCACAATTTGCAGGCAATACAGCGCTCCTCACCGTTTTCATAGCGCCTAAGGGCATGAAGTCCCCGAAAGCGTGGCGAAAGCGGAGTCTTTTCTTCGGGGAACTGAACTGTCACCTTGCGGCGAAACAGATACCGGCCCGTAAGCGCCATTCCCTTGAAGAGTTCCAGCAGCATGAAACTCAGGAAAAAGTCCTTCAGGGAGAACACCGACGGCCTTGCAGACACGCGATTTGTAGTCATATTTTTTGCTCCTTCAATTCCAGATATTGAAGGAGGTTTGCATCCATGCGCCCACCACCAGCAGCCATACCAATGTCACAGGGATAAACACCTTCCAACCCAGACGCATGATCTGGTCGTAACGGAAGCGCGGGAAGGTAGCCCTGACCCAAATAAATATGCTGACAATGCAGAATGTTTTGATGCCCAGCCATATCCATCCGGGGATGAAATCAAGTGCAGCAACGGGAGCAACCCAGCCACCCAGAAACATTACGGATGCCAAAATCGAAATCAGCCACATATTGGCGTATTCGGCCAGGTAAAACATGGCATAGGACATGCCGGAGTATTCGACCATGTGGCCCGCCACGATTTCAGCTTCACCCTCCACCACGTCAAACGGGTGACGGTTGGTTTCCGCAAGACCGGAGATGATGTAAACCACAAAAATGGGCAACAGGGGCAACCAGTTCCAGGACAGAAAATTAAGTCCCATTGCCGCGAAAGTCCCCTTGGCCTGGCCCAAAACGATTTCCGTCATGTTCATGCTTCCCGTGACCATCAAAACGATCACCAGACAGAACCCCATGGAAATTTCATAGCTCACCATTTGCGCCGACGCACGCAATGCACCCAAAAATGCATATTTAGAGTTCGACGCCCATCCGGCAATCACGACCCCATAAACCTCCATGGACGTGATCGCCATGACGAACAGCAGTCCCGCGTTCATGTTGGACAAAGCAACTTCGGGACCAAACGGTACAACGACCCAGGCCGCCATGGCAGGCATGATGGTCAAAATCGGCCCGATAAAAAACAGTTCCTTGTTTGCCGCTGCAGGAATGAGAATTTCCTTGGTCAGCAACTTCAGAGCGTCTGCGATCGGCTGCAGCAGACCGGTCGGCCCGACACGGTTGGGACCCACACGCACTTGCATCCAGCCCAAAAACTTGCGCTCCCATAAGGTCAGGTAAGCGACACACCCCATCAATGGCAGCACCACCGCCACGATTTTCAAAAGTGTCCAAACCACAGGCCACACCAGACCTGACCACCAGTAATCGGCAATCAAACCACTACCCGCGGTGTACAGCGCGTCGATCATGCTGTGGCCTCCACCGCCGCAACGCGCGGACCCGCGCCGCGGGCATCTGCTGTCAGTTGCAGCGAAGTCGATCGGCGAACCAGACCGTCAAGCTGGTAAATTGCGGCACATACCGGTTGCGCACTGGGCGGGGTCAAGTCCACCCGGGCCTGCGTGCTGTTGTCCAACGCAGCACCACCCGACAGTCGCTGCTGCACAGCAGCCAGCACATCCTGCGATGACTCAAACTCGAAACCCGGGAGCTGCAACAGGTTCCCAAGAACACGCAGCACTTTCCAGGCCGGCCGGGTTTCACCAAGCGGCTTCACCACGGCATAAAAACTTTGCTGCAAACCCTCTGCATTCACAAAAGTTCCGGGAGTCTCTGTGAATGGCGCAATCGGTAACAGTACATCGCTAAAGGCCATGTTGGTCTTGAAGGGACTCAGCGTTACAACCATTTCCGCCTTCGAAAGGCCTTGCACTGCGGCAGCGCCGACAGCACTGTCCAACACCGGTTCCGTATTCAAAAGCAGGACGGCTTTGAGAGCACCATTGAGCATCTGTTCGGCGTTCAAGCCTGTGGTACCAGGCAACGCGCCTGCCAGTTGCACGCCCACCGTATTTGCAGCCTCGGTGAGGTAACCCACTGATGCACCGGTTTGGGCAGCAATCCAGTTGGCAATCGCAAGCAAGGTTGACGCTCGTCCATGGTGGGCTGCTGCATTACCCAAAAGGATGGCCTTGCGCTCGCCACCGAGCAAAGACTTGGCAATCGCCATCGCCGTCGCCGACGCCGTGCCGTTCGCAATCGGAGCAACGCCCTTTTCGCAAGCAAGCGCATATGCCACATCTGCAAGTGCCTGGGCCCATTCACCCGATGGGGCAATCAGTGCATTGCTTACCGGCATAGCCCATTGCGGCTCAGCATCGACCACAGCATTCACGGCACAACCCAATTTGGCAGCCTGCCGGATACGCTGTGCAAACAGGGGGTGATCCTTGCGCAAATTGGACCCAACCACGAGCACACGCTGCAGTCGCGATAACGACGCAACCGAGGTACCCAGATGGCGCACACCCTCTGCGGCCGGGAACTCCGCGTTGCGCAGCCGATAGTCGATGTTCTCGCTTCCCAAACCGCGCACCAGCGCGGCAGTCAGAAAAGCTTCTTCCAGCGTGCTGTGGGGGCTTACCAGAGCACCGATAGAAACGGCTCCATGATTGGCTTTGATTTGCCGCAAACCGTTGGCGACATATTCCAGCGCAGTTTGCCAGTCAACAGACTTCCACTCGCCACCCTGCTTGAGCATGGGCGTTGTCAGTCGCTCATCGCTGCTCAGCGCTTCATAGGAAAAACGGTCACGGTCCGCAATCCAGCATTCATTGACAGCGTCGTTTTCCAAAGGCACGACACGCATGACCCTGTTGTTCTTGACCTGAACAATCAGATTGGCACCCGTGGAATCATGCGGGCTTATCGATTTGCGCCGCGACAACTCCCAGGTGCGCGCACTGTAGCGAAACGGCTTGCTGGTCAAAGCACCCACCGGGCAGATATCAATCATGTTGCCCGAGAGTTCTGAATCCACCGAATCGCCAATAAAGGTTTCGATTTCTGCGTGCTCGCCGCGATGCGACATTCCAAGTTCCATCACACCGGCCACTTCCTGCCCGAAGCGAACGCAGCGGGTGCAATGGATACAGCGACTCATCTCTTCCATCGAGATCAGTGGGCCCACATCTTTGTGGAATACAACCCGTTTTTCCTCTTCGTAGCGGGAGCTT
>CAIOLZ010000186.1 GCA_903859265.1 uncultured beta proteobacterium | reverse complement strand
CTGCCTGTCGTGGCTACTGGCGGGATTGCCGATGCACGCGGCATCGCGGCTGCGATTGCCCTGGGCGCAAGTGCAGTGCAAATTGGCTCAGGATTCATGCGTTGTCCGGAAGCCAAGCTGCCTAGTGCGTGGGCGGATGCAATGGCGAAAGCCAAGCCGGAAGACACAGTGCTAACCCGCGCCTTTAGTGGAAGAACCGGGCGCAGCCTGCGAACCGACTACGTGCAGGCGGCAAACGCGGTTGGCGCACCGCAACCTGCGCCCTACCCGGTGCAGCGCGGCCTAACCGCGGCGATGCGGGAAGCGGCGGTCAAAGCCAATGACGTACAGCGAATGCAAGCATGGGCTGGGCAATCGAGTTATTTGGCGCAAGCAATTCCGGCAGGTGAATTGCTTTCGAAATGGTGGGATCAGGCGCGGGCGTGAGGTCGAGTGATTCGCAGGACGCAAACCGCAGGCGCAGTTCACACTAAACAGTGATTGCCATGCCCCTGTAAATTCGCGATCGGTAGCGCGAGTCCTCGGCGTCAGGGAGTGGCGTACCAGCCAGTAGTACAGCACGCCCGAAGCGCAGCACTTCCTCTTGGTGCTCGCTTTGGTTGCGGGGTTCCTCGCTGCGTGCCCGGCGTGTGAGGTTGATCTGGTTGACTGGGACGTCGTGCACAAGGCGTTCGTTCTCCACTGCCAGTGTGGCCGTGAATGCGTGCAAAGTGGTTTTGATGAAATTGGCCATCGCGAATCCAGCCCCCGTAGGATCGGCACCCGCAGGCACATCGGGCGACACCAGCACGAGCTGCGTCCGGTCTATCAGGCTTGCCTTGCGGGCTACACGGAACTGGTGCGTCAGCTGGTCTTGCACCAGCTGCCTGAATTCCGCAGCGTCCAGCGTACCGGCACCGTCGCCTCCCAGCAACTTTGCGGGCAAGGGCGCAAAGGGCGTGCTGACAATCGTGGCAGGGTAGCCGTGCTGGCGCAACGCGGCATCAATGCCTGCCTCAAGATCGCTTTCCACGGCAAGCGTGTGCAAGAGATCGGCCGGCACATCGCGCAAGGCGGCACGCAGTGCGTCCGCTCCGCTCTTGGTTTGGGTCAGCAGCACAACACGGCCCACGTGGCATTGAGCCACCAATTGGCGCGCCGCTTCAGCCAGGTACTCCACGAGGTGTTCCCCGATAAGCCAGACGGTGCGTCCACGAAGCATTTCCAGCCGTTCGCGCTTGGCGCTGCCAAAGAGCTCACGCTCTGTGATGGATCGCTCCAGACTCAGCCCGCCCGAAGGCATGAAGGTCTCGCCGCTGACAGCCCGGTCGGCCAGGAAGTAAACGGTCGCGAGCGCCACTTCGGTTTCGGTGGGCATCTTGCCCAAGTGCAGCAAAGAGAGCACGCCATCGCGCACCTTGGCAGATTCGCTCTGGATGCTGGTGGGTGACAGGTAGGGTTGATCGTCGGGCGGGAGCTTCTTGAGCCAGTTGTCATCGCTGCGGTGCTGCCATTCGGGATCGTCAAGCAGGAAGCCACCCAGGCGCAGCCGCGCCAGCAAGCGTCGTCCTATTTTTTCACTCAGCAGGTAACTGCCCCAGGTGCATTGGTCACTGCGATCCTTGTGGCAGGCAACGCCCAGCGCGCGAAGCTCGTGCGGGGCTTCGGAATCCATGGCCAGCAAGGCCACGTCATTCGCCGCAAGCCGCTCCAGCATCGCGCCGACCCGCTGGCCCCTGCGCTGCGCCCTGACTACGGCGTCGTGGACCGTGTTGAGGCGTTTGTTCTCCAGAATAAGGCGGCCGCGGCGCTCGAAGAGGCCCGGGCGCGTGCCCACTCCCTTGAGTCGTTCACCTTCGACCGGACCGGGCGCGATTGCGTTGATCTGCACTTCCGGACCGAGAAAGCGCGCAAGGCTTTCGACAAGCGCGCGCTGACCGGCCTTGCTCACTGCATAGTCGCTGCGGTTGGGATAGGCCACAGCCAGGTACTTCTCGCCGCCAAAGAAACTTGACACGTTCAGGATATAGCCGCTGCCCTGCTTTTTCATCAGCGGCAGCACCTCGTGCATCAAAGCGTAATTCGACACGAGGTTGGCATCGAGCGTGGCAGTCCAGGCCTCCACACTCATGTCAACGGCCATCTCCTCGGCACCCGATACGCCGGCATTGTTGATGAGATAGTCAATGCGCCCATAGGCGGCCAGCGTTGCCTTCACGGCAGGCGCCAGAGTCTCAAGCCTTCCGACGTCAACGCCGGGCAGGATTCCCACGCGGCGCTCCGCGCCCGAGTAACCAATGTCTTCGAGTTCGCCCACGATGCGTTGACGGATGGCTTGAAGTTCGCTTTCGCGCCGCGCAGCCAGCATCACTTTGGCTCCACCCAATGCCAGAAGTCTGGCCACCGAGCCTCCAATGCCGGCCGAGCCCCCCGTAATCAGCGCCACCTTGCCAATGTGAAGGCCGGCCAGATTTTCCGTAAAGCCGACCGTGGCGCGTCGAGCACCGCTGGCTTCGACAATGCTGGCAGGGAGGTACAGATTGACCTCGTGGATGCGCTGTTCCTTGAACAGCAATCTCGCTGCATGGCCGGCGGTAAAGGGCAGGCCCTCCGATTCCGAATTGTCGTAACGCACGATCTGGTTGCCCCACTCACGGAATTGCCGGCGCCCCAGAACCACATCGACCTTGCTCTCGTCGCGCCACACCCGAATGAGTTCTTCCATCGCAGCACGCAGCACGTTGGCCCATGGCAGTCCGCTGTCGTCACCGCCGCCACCGTTGCTCACGAAGACAAAGCGCGGCTCCTGCACGAGGTCTGTGCGGTCTTTCCAATAGCGGCTGAGTTTGCGCGCCACGGCAATGGCACCCCCGAGTTCCTCGTCCACGAAAGCCTCCATGTCGTCATCACTGGCGCCTGCCAGCCCCCCTGTGAAGCGATCGTTGCCGTGGGCGGGCAGGATGACCGCACCCATGATCGGACCTCCGTGGTCTTCGGCCAGCGCGACGTCCATGGTGACCGGGTCAACGCGGTCGAACACCCGCACATCGATGCGTTGGTCAATGCGGTGAGCGCTAATACGATCGCGCGCCAATGCGCAGTCAGTGTTTCGTGCAAGACCCAGGATGACGTGCGCGCCGACTTCAGCCAGCAGGGTCGCAATGCCCACAGCATCCTCCACCTGATCGCCGGCAGCAACCAGTACCGTGCGGCCATGGGCCTCCACGGTACGCATCGTGGGGCGACTGACCCAAGTGCTATGACTTTCGTCAGGCACACGCATGCCGTGCGTGACCTCAAAATCATGGCCGTTAAAGGCTGAAGACTCGTCACTGCCCAGAAAAACGCAGGTATTGGCAACGTCGCGCGGGATTGGAAAGTCTTTCTGTGGCGGCGCGTCGTCAAACGGCCGATGCAAGGACATGAGGTCGAAGAACTCACTTGCGGTGGCGCCGGGCTCAGCCCCTTTAAGCTGGTCCATGGTCGCGAAGACGCTGCGTATGCGCTCGCTTCGGATTGGTCCCGGGAAGATGGTGTTGACGCGAATACCACGTTCGCCCAGTTCCTGCGATAGCTGGCGCGAGAGCGCGTTGAGCGCGGCCTTGGGCACCACGTAAGCCGTGCGGCCGTAATATTTGGTTCGCGAAAAAATGGTCGAGACGTTGATCACGGAGGCACCGGCTTTCAGCGCGGGCGCCGCTGCACGCAGCATGTTCCAGGACACACCCAGAATGTTGCGCGTGGCCTGCGCCAGGGTTTCCGTGTCGGTCGCGCCTTCCGCGCGCAGGAGTTCGAGTTCATCCTGTGTCAGCGGCACCTTCTCCAGCGGCTGGCGCGGCCCGGCCGAGCCGGCGTTGTTGACCAGGATGTCAATGCGCCCATGGCGTTCCACCAGCTCTGCAATGCCGCTGCGCACGCTATCGGGGTCAGCCCCGTCCATGATGACGAAGTCCGCCTGTGTGGCCGGTGCGCCAGTATCGGCAAGCGCCGCCTCCATCGCTGCCTTGAGTCGTGGTCCGGTGCGGCCCGATAGCACTACCAATGCACCTTCGCGCAGGTAATGGCGCACGATTTCACTACCCAGGTTTCCGGCTGCGCCGGTAATCAGCGCCACCTTGCCGGACAAGCGACCAGGGGGAGCTTTGTTAAGGACGGTGGTCTTGGTTTTTGGCATGACAGGTCTCCGGGTTATTGAAATTGGCAGGTTCGTAATGCTTGGCAGTCGCTCAGGCACGTTCGCCGGCGGCCCAGGCTTCAAATAGAGCGTCACGGCCGCGCAGGCCTGGCGAGGGCAGCGCGTGGTTCACGATGTAGTTGGCGCCCTGATGGCGGTTTTCCCACATGGCCTGGTGCGCAACCGGCAGGTCTTGCCACGGCACGACCGTGGGTTCAGTCACGTCCAGCAGGCCCGCTGCGACCATATCGTTCATGCGGGTCACTTCGAACGCGTTGCACAGGTGTGTGCCCAGGATGCTGGCCGTTGGCATCAGGATGCGGCGCTGGCGCGTCCAGACCTGCGGCGCATAAAAGGCGTAGCGGCGACCGGCCATCTCTTCGCAATAGACCACGCGGCCGGTGAAGGGCTTGACCAGCGCCGTGCTCACGCCCAGAGCGTCGTGCCCGGCGCGCTCAAGAATCAGGTCCGGGGCACCGCGCGGGTTATCCGGGCTTCTGAGCAAGGCACCCACGGCCGCGCCAAACGGCTTGAGCGTGCGGTCCTGGAAATCGCGCACACCGTTGCGGAACGTCTCAATGTCGGCCTTTGCGTCAACCAGTCGCGGCATCGTGCGGGGCCAGTCGAAGTTGTCACCCTGGCGGCGACTAATGTCCTCGAGCGACACCACGCCGGCGAGCGCGTCCTCGAAGCCCAGCGACTGCACGAACTCGCGTTGCGCGTCCGTAGCCGTCGCCACCACGGTGCGTGCCCCGAAGGTACGCACAGCCTCGATCATCTCCAGCCCGGTGGCATCGAGCAGCTCGACACTACCCGGCCCGTAGTACAGCAGCACTGCCTCACCTGCACGTGCTCCGGCGCGCTGCAGCATGGCCTCTGGGGTGGTGGCTCCGGGTTTACCCACAAACGTGAGGTAGTAGCCTGAAGAGGCACCATAGAAGGCCAGCGACCCCCCCTCAGCGAGCAACTGGAAGCTTCGCGCAAAGGCCGTTTCGCCGGCGTGTGAGACCACGTAGTCGGCCAGTCGCCCGCCATTGCCAGCCCTGAACTCCTCCAGCAAGGGCGCACCCGCGCGCTCCCACGCGGCCGGGTCGTTCTCGGGCACCGGCGTGTACAACGCGGCAAAGCGTTTGTCGCTGCGGTCCAGTGATCCCGCTGCGCCCTGGGTCGCGATGAAGGCGGCGCGCGCAGGACTCGACACTCCCCCGGTCACTGCCAGACCGGTGCGCGTAGCGCTCTTGAGAGCCTCGAGCCCGGTTCCTGTGGCCGCGCCTTCAACGAACATTGACTTGCCCGACTCTATCTTCAGCGTAGTGAAGAGCGCGCGAACGATGGTGCCCAGGTTCAGGATGTACGACCCAGCCTGCTCCAGCGTCAGGTCACCGGGGAGAGGGTGTAGCTGTGGCGCTTGCGTGATCAGGAACTGCGCGTGGCTTCCGGTGCGTGTCTCGTAGCCCTGGATCGAGAAACCGACATACATCGGATCACGCGCTGCCAGCGGGCTGAGCAACTCGGTCTGCCCGGAGTACACAGCGACCAGGTCGCCCACCTTCAGCCGGCCCTCGCGCTTGGCCTCGCTGCCCAGTGCCGCCACCAGCGCCACCCCGCCGGAGCCGGTGACCTGCACGTCTTCTTCGTGGTTGTCAAAAGGCGAAACCGGAATCCCGGTGAGCGCCCAGATGTCATTGAAATTGACCTCCGAGGTGAGCATGTAAACCAGCGCCTCATTGGGTTGCGGAGTTTCTACCGGAACAATCAGCTCGACCTCACTGTTGCGGGGTGCGCCGAACCGGGGCTCACCCGTGCTGGGGTCTCTTGGAACACCGAATGCATACTGCCACGCCGGCAGTGGCGTGATGCCGGGGTAAAAGGGTGCGCCACGTTCCAGCAAACGGCCTTCCTGCAGCTGTTCGTTGATCCATTGCGAGTGATCTGCCGCTGTCCTGACACCGTTCCTGCGAATCGGCAGCGCAGGGCTGGACTTTTCCATGAACTGGCGTATGCCGGTCTTGCCGCCTTCGGGGTCCACCACCGCCTGCGCGAAAAGTTCGGCTTCGACCGCCAGCCCGGCATCCAGACCCTGTGTCCAGCCGCTTCGAATCGCCTGCAAGGCGCGGTCACGAGCGCCTCCCCGGCCAGCCCATTCCAATTGCGACAGAACTTGCTGCAAGTGGGGGTCGGACAGCGCGGAGTCGAGCGAAACCGGTGACGCCTTGTTCCACAAGGCAAGACCATCCCGGCGCTCGCGCCAGGCGCGCCCCAGTGCGCTGCCAGCGGGGTCGTTCAGGTAATCGCGGATGCGCGCATGGGCGCTGGAGAGCACGTCCGAGGATGCCCCGGCCAGCTCGTCCACCACGCCAAGCTCCAGCGCCTCGGCACCACCGACGTTTCGCCCGCCAAGGATCAGGTCCAGCGCGTCGCGCAGTCCTTCCTCGCCACGTCGTGTGGCGAGCAGGCGCGGCAATCGCTGTGTGCCCCCATATCCCGGCAGCAGGCGCAGGCGGATTTCGGGCTGGCCAAACCGCGCCGTAGGCTCCGCAACACGCCAGTGGCAGGCGAGTGCGAACTCCATGCCGCCGCCCAGCGCCACACCCTGGATTGCGGCAATGCAGGGTTTGTCCATGCGTTCAATCTTGCGAAAGGCCAGGTGCGCGTTGTTGGGCAAAGCACGCGCTTCGTCCAGGGTGCGGATGTCTTCGAGCAGCTGGCGGATGTCGGCGCCAGCGACAAAGCTTGCCGTGCCCTGTCCGGTGAAGACCACTGCAACCACGTCGTCCCGGCGTGAAAGATGCTCCACCACCACCGTCAACTCGTCGAGCGCTCGTTCATTGAGCGCATTGACCGGCGGATTGGTGACCGTTACGGTGGCCACGCGCTGGGCCCCCTGCGCGGTGGCCACTGCGTTGTATTGCACGGTGAAATACCGATGGCGCTCGAACATCTGCTGTTCGTCTGCCAGTTGCTGCTTGCGCTTCCATTCACCGATGACCCGCTGCAGTTCGCCAATGGACTCGGGGTTCTTCAGGGTCGAGGCGTCGCCAACATCAGTGTCTTCCACCAACGCCCTGACCATGCGCCGCATGTATTTGCCGCTGCGCGTCTCCGGAAACTGGGTGACTTCGATGAAGTCGCTGGGCACGGCTACAGCACCTTTTTCGGAGCGTACCAGCTCCGTCAGGCGCCGGCGGTCGTCCTGTGTCAGCTTTCGGCCAGCGGTTGGCTTGACAAATGCCAGCGGAGTAAGACCCTTTTCTCGGTGCGGCGCGCCAACGACGATCACGTTGCCCACCGGGCTCTCCGGGTCGAGCGCCTTGTGGCGCAAAATGGCGCCTTCGATTTCCTCGGTGCCCATGCGGTGACCGCTGACGTTGATCACATCGTCGCTGCGGCCATGCAGGCTGAAGCTTCCATCCGGATAACTGACGGCGAAATCGCCCTGTGTATAGGCCCATGTTCCGCGCCAGCGCTTCCAGTAGGTGTTGGCCCAGCGCGCAGCGTCGCCGCTCCAGCCGGGTTGCACCTGTCCGTTGGCGACTCGGAAGTTTGCGGCATCCCCCCAGACCGTGCGCGCCAGATAGGGGTACGGTGCAGCGATCACGATCTCGCCCTTTTCATCCAGCGCCGCACGACGCCAGGGAACTCCGCCGGCGGCCTTGTCCCGCTGCCAGGGTGTCAGCGTCTCCTGCTCTACGCTGGCATCTTCGATCCAGACGTCGCCGGCAATCCAGGGCAAGGGGTAGGTGTGTGCATCGGCATGCAGCGGGAAGTCAGGGTTGCCGTAAAAGTGGGTCCAGACCATGCCGCCGTGTTCGGTCGCCCAGTAGCTGTTGATGTATTGCCGGGTCATCAAATCCATGCCGAATTGCTGTACCGCAGGACTCGTGGGTTCGGCGCAGAAGGTGGCTACACGCAAACTGCTGAGGTTGTACTGGCGCACGTCACGCGCGTTTTGCGGATCGGCCATGATGGTTTTAAGGAAGGTCACACCGGCCTTGAAAATGCGGACTCCGTAGCGCTCAATCATCGAGGCGTAACGCCCGGCATGCGGAAATGTTGGAGCGCCCTCCCCGAGCACGCCGGTGCAGCGCGTGGTCATGGTGGCGCTGAGCATGTAACTTTGGCCGGTAATCCAGCCGGGGTCGGCCACCACGTACACCACGTCGCCGGGGCGCGCGTCAAAGGCGATCTTCATGGTGTGGGCAACACCTGCGGTGTAACCGCCATGCACATGCACCACACCCTTGGGCTTGCCGGTAGAGCCCGACGTATATATGAAGAAAAGCGGGTATTCAGCGTCCAGCGTTGCAGGTGGACTTGCCGCCCAGACAGCGCGTACGAAGTCTGCGTCGGGCAGCGCAAGCAGTGCGGCTTCGTCGGCGATATCGAACCCAGCCGCGCGCACTGCAACCAGCAGTTTGACCAGTGCAGCGTCCGTGAGTTCGTGACTCCATTGGTCCCGCTCGGCACGCCATACCAGGTCGGCCTGCGCCGTGTGGCGCACGACCACCACGGCATCGACGCGCGCAGGCGTGGCCACCAGCGCTTCTGCCACCGCAACGCGCAGGCGCGAGGCCGCAGCCGCATTGAGCCGGTTTTGGCGGCCGAGCTCGCGCAGTGCACGACCCACCCCACGCATCGCGTCGCTGCGTTGCACCGTCACTTCGCCCGCGAGCGTCTCGTCCACGGTGGCCAGTAACTGGTCTGCATCCACGGCATCCAGACCCAGCGAGGCCAGGCGCTGCGCGATTGCGGTGCGCACCACTGGCACCGGTACGTAGTCGTCCAGGGCCGGGTCGGTATAGGCGGTTTTGAACGGCACAATCTGCGCATTGCGGTAACCGCCGTCGGCAGTAATGACAACACGCGCTCCGGCGTCGTGGATACGGTCGGAAAGGGTCTTGTCGCTAAAACCTCCGAAAACCGGCGTGTAAACAATGCCCAGGCGCTTGGCGGCCTGCGTCCAGTAAAGCTGCGCCGGAATATTGGGCAGGTTGAGCGCAATGCGATCACCCGCACGCAGGCCCAAGGCCTGCAGCGCCAGCGCACACTTGACTGTCTCCAGCAAGAGTCGCTTGCGCGTGATTGGATAAGCCTCCACGGGCGCGCCGCGGCCGCCGTCCTGGGACATATCCCATCGGTCGCCCTCGAACAGGAACGCGACTTCGCTGCCGTGGCCGGAAAGCACGTGGCGGTCCACCTCGTTGAAGCATGCATTGGTGAAGCCCCCTTCAAACCACTTCCAGTGCGGTGCCTGGTCCGGATTGAAGGCGCGTTGCCACGGCTCGAAGGACTCGCCCAAGTCCGCGGTGGTGGCATTACCCGTAGCCACGTCCCATCCAGACCACAAGTGACGTTTCTCGTCGTAAGCAAGCCAGCACCCGGCGCTGCCCGCCGAGGCTACGAACCAGTGGATCTGGCGCTTGGCGATGGCACCATGAAAGGCCCCGGGATCGGCCAGCGCGGCTGCGCGCTGGGCTTCCCAATCGCGCCGGGTGCGCACAGGATTGAACTGGGGCTGCGCAGCTGCGCTGCGGTGCTTTTGAGTGATGGTGCTGGTAGTCATCGTGGCTTCTCTCTTTTGCGACATGGGCCTAATGCCGTGGCATCAACACGGTGTAATCCAGATCGAGAACAACCGCGGGATCGGGATCGGCCCCGATGGCATGGCCCGGGAAGTCGAAGCAGGCGCGGTCCTTGGTGGCAACCGTGCGCACGCGCAGCGCGCCAATGTCGCTTCGACCAGGCAAGGGGTCCGTGGCGCGAATTTCGGACCATGCATAAATGGTGTCGCCGGCAAAGCTCGGCGCAGTGTGACGACCGGCGTGTATGGCTGCCACGCTCAGCGCATTGGCCAGTCCGTTGAACGACAGCGCGCGCGCCAGGCTGATCACGTGCCCGCCATAGACGATGCGCTTTCCAAAACGCCCCTCACGCTCGACGTGCTGGTTGAAGTGCACCTTGGCGGTGTTCTGGTACAGGCGCGTTGCGAGCATGTGTTCTGCCTCTTCAATCGTCATGCCATCAACGTGGTCAATGCGTTCACCCACCGTGTAGTCCTCCCAGCGGAACCCGGAACCGGAACGGTCTTCGTCGTAGGCGCCAGGAGCAAGCGTGTATGGGCAATGCAAAGAAGCTACGGGAACCGAATCGGGCAATTGAGGCACCAGCGCCTGCGCATCGGCAGCACCGGGATCGCGTTTTCTCACCATCACCCACCGGCAGTAGTCCAAAACGGTTTGCCCATCCTGGTTTACGCCTGTCGAGCGCACGTAAACCACCCCTGTCTTACCGTCCTTGTTTGGCTTTAATCCAATGACCTCCGAGTCGGTGCAGAGTGTGTCGCCGGGGTAAACCGGCACACCGAAAACGCAACTTGCGTAGCCAAGATTTGCGATGGCGTTGAGGGATATGTCGGCCACCGTTCGCCCAAATACCAGATGAAACGCCAGCATCGAGTCCACAGGCGCACGTGGCAATCCCAAGCGCTGCGCAAAGGTGTCCGACGAGTTCAGCGCGAAGCGGGAACCGAACAGGGCGGTGTAAAGGGCCGTGTCACCGGTGGTCACCGTGCGGGGCGGGGCGTGCACCAGGCGCTGGCCAATGTGGAAGTCTTCAAAATAGTTACCCGGACGGGTCTTGGTGGTCATGGAGCAAGGCCTTCAAAGCCGTAAGCCTGAGCCAGCGCCGGGTCCTTGCGTGCCACCAGCCGCGCCAGGTCCACCATGACCTTGGCTTGTTTCCATGTGGCGTCATCCTGCATCTTGCCGTCAATGGTGGCGACTCCCGTGCCGTCGGGCATGGCATCGAGAATTCGCTTGGCAAACAGCACTTCCTGCACGTCGGGACTGAAAACCCGGCGCGCAATGGCAATCTGGTTGGGCGCCAGCGACCACGCCCCGGAGCATCCCATGATGAAAGCGTTGCGAAACTGCGCCTCGCAACCCGCCTCGTCCTTGAGGTCGCCAAATGGGCCATAAAAGGCCCGGATCCCACTGGCGGCGCAGGCGTCCACCATGCGCGCCAGCGTGTAGTGCCACAAGTCCTGTTGCGCGAAGCTGCGCTCGACCTGCCCCGCCACAGGGTCGGCGAGCACGCCGTAGAAGGGATGGCCGCCGCCGACTCTGGTGGTCTTCATGCCACGCGAAGCTGCCAGATCGGCCGGACCCAGACTGAGCCCGTGCATGCGAGGGCTCGCACGCACGATGGCATCGACATTTTTCACACCCTCTGCGGTCTCCAGCAAGGCATGTATGAGAATGGGTTTTTTCACGCCGTGGCGCGCTTCAAGCAAGGCCAGATACTGGTCAACGAAGTGAATGTCCCAGGGGCCCTCTACCTTGGGGATCATCACTGCGTCCAGACGATTGCCGACGCCTGCGACGATCTCGGCGAGGTCGTCCAGGATCCAGGGACTATTCAGACAGTTAACGCGCACCCACAGCGCCGTGTCACCAAGTTCGCTGTTTTGCACCCCGCTGATGAAACCCGCGCGTGCTGACTGCTTGGAATCAATCGGAATGGCGTCTTCCAGATTGCCGCAAAGCACGTCAACCTGCGTTGCCGTCTCGCTCAGGCGGGCACGGATTTTCTCGATGTGAGGGGGGAAGAAATGCACGACCCGCTCCGGGCGTACCGGCAGCTCACGAAAGGGCTGCGGCGCTCCGATGGCCAGTGGTTTGTAAAAGTTGTTAGGCAGTTTCATGGGGTCTCCGTAAATGGCATTTATTTCGCAGGTCCGGCGACGATGCCGGCGTCGTGCAGCGCGCCGACTTCGTGGGCCGCCAGACCCAGCACGTCGAGCAGGATTTCGTCGGTATGCTGTCCAAGCCGCGGCGCGGGCATCGCCGCAAGACGCGCAACGCGGCTGAAGTCCAGCGGCGAAGCGGGCGCGAGGTAACTGCCGATCCCGG
>CAIOLZ010000185.1 GCA_903859265.1 uncultured beta proteobacterium | reverse complement strand
TGGGAGCATGCGGCATGTGGATTTGTGGCGCCTGGGTGTATCAGGCGGGTCGCAGCACCGTGATGATGAATATCTCGCTGATCTATGCCGCCGCACCGGTCCTGATCGCCATCGGCTCAGTCCTATGGATGGGGGAGCACTTTTCTCGCCGGCAAATGGCGGGTGTTGTACTGGCCATGGCCGGCGTGGTGCACGTGGTCGTTCAGGGCGAGTGGTTGCGTTTATCCGCCGTTCAATGGGTGGCAGGCGATCTGTGGATTGTGGGTGCGGCGGTTTCGTGGGCGGCTTATGCGCTGTTGCAAAAGCGCTGGCCCACTCCCATGGGCGCAACGGCCCATCTGGCAGCCATTTGCGCCGGTGGCGTGGTGGTCTTGCTGCCCTTTGGCATATGGGAATTGTTGCAGCCTGAAACACCGAATTTGGGGTTGCAGGCCTTGTCTATGGTGGTGGTTGCGGCGTTGGTGCCCGGGGTGGGCGCCTACTGGATTTATGGCTGGACCCAGAAAATACTGGGGGCCAGCCGGGTGGCGATGACGCTGTATCTCGGACCCTTGTACTCAGCTCTGGTGGCCTGGTTGTTTCTCAACGAAATGTTGGGCTGGCACCACCTGGTAGGCGGCTTGCTCATCCTGTGCGGGGTTGCCCTGGTGGTCCGTAAATCGCCTTCGTAGCGCGACGGCCTTAAAGAAGTGTCCCGTTCACGCGGCGGCCTCCAGGCCGTTGGCGAAATGCTCCTGCATGCGGGTCTGGGCCAGTCTTGCGTCGCGTGCCAGCAGCGCCTCCAGAATGGCACGGTGTTCTCTCAGCGATTCTTCGATGCGGCCGGTTTTCAGAAGTGAATTGTGGCGATTGAGCTTCATCACCTTGCGCAGGTCGGCCACCATCTGGTCGCGCCAGCGGTTGTTGGCAATCTCCAGCAAGCGCATATGAAACCGCTCGTTGACAGCAAAAAAGGCGTCCGTGTTTTGGGTGCCGGGCATGGCTGCGTCTTCCAGTGCCTGGTGCAGCGTCTTTAAATCCGACAATTGCGCGTCACTGGCGCGCTCGGCTACAACCCCCGCGGCGTCACTCTCGAGCAGGCCCAGCAGGTGGTACACATCCGACAAATCCTGCGACGAGACTTCTGTCACATAGGCACCGCGCCGCACTTTCATGGTGACCAGCCCCTCGGCTGCCAATACCTTCAAGGCTTCGCGCAAGGGCGTGCGGCTGATGCCGTATTGTTCGGCGATTTTGAGTTCGTCAATCCAGCTCCCGGGCTCGAGTTCGCGCTGAAAAATACGCTGGCGCAGCAACTCCGCCACGTCCTGGTACAAGGCACGCGGCGAGAGCGCGGGAACTTGTCGGGAATCAGAGGGTAGGGCAGACATAGGCGGATGCGATTGTAAGCTTGGGGACATTTTTCTAATCAATAATTATAAATAAAGTAAAATCTTGGGCTCGGTAAAGACCGCCCACGGCGCTCTGAACCTGGACATGCCAGGGCCTTGGCCCTGCGAACTGGACTCCGAAAATGACTGATAAAAATCCCGAATTCCAATCCGCATCCATGGACGCATGGCGCAAGGCGGCTGCCAAATCGGCACCGGGCGGAAACGTCGAGGCGTTGAACTGGATCACCCCGGACGGAATTGTGGTCAAGCCGCTCTACACCGCGGCAGACATGGCCAATTTGCAATACGCCGATACCTTGCCGGGCTTTGAGCCTTACCTGCGCGGGCCGCAGGCCACCATGTATGCGGTACGCCCCTGGACCATCCGGCAATACGCCGGTTTTTCGACTGCGGAAGAGTCCAATGCTTTCTACCGCAAGGCTTTGGCTGCTGGCGGGCAGGGCGTGTCGGTCGCGTTTGATTTGGCCACCCACCGCGGTTACGACTCCGACCACCCGCGCGTGATGGGCGATGTGGGCAAGGCCGGCGTGGCAATTGACTCGGTCGAAGACATGAAGATTTTGTTCAACGAAATTCCGCTGGACAAAGTGAGCGTTTCCATGACGATGAACGGCGCGGTCCTGCCCGTGCTGGCGGGTTACGTGATTGCGGCCGAAGAGCAGGGTGTGGGCCAGGACAAGCTCTCCGGAACGATTCAGAACGACATTCTCAAAGAGTTCATGGTGCGCAACACCTACATCTACCCGCCCGCGCCGAGCATGCGCATCATTGGCGACATCATTGGCTACACCGCCAAAAACATGCCCAAGTTCAACTCGATCTCCATCTCGGGTTACCACATGCAGGAGGCGGGAGCGAATCAGGCACTGGAACTCGCGTTCACGCTGGCCGACGGCAAGGAATATGTGAAGACGGCAATCGCAACGGGGCTGGATGTGGACGACTTTGCCGGTCGCCTGAGCTTCTTCTGGGCGATTGGTATGAATTTCTATCTGGAAATCGCCAAGATGCGAGCGGCGCGCCTCTTGTGGTGCCGCATCATGAAGGGCTTTGATGCAAAGAGCCCCAAGAGCCTGATGCTGCGCACCCACTGCCAGACGTCAGGCTGGTCCCTGACCGAGCAAGATCCTTACAACAATGTTGTACGCACCACGATTGAAGCGATGGCCGCGGTATTCGGCGGCACACAGTCTTTGCACACCAACAGCTTTGACGAAGCCATTGCACTGCCCACCGAGTTCAGCGCGCGCATTGCCCGCAACACGCAACTCATCATTCAGGAAGAGACCCACATCACCAATGTGATCGACCCCTGGGCCGGCAGCTACATGATGGAGAAGCTGACACAAGACATGGCCGATGCGGCCTGGACAATCATGGAAGAAGTCGAAGCGATGGGCGGCATGACCAAAGCCGTGGCCAGCGGCTGGGCCAAACTCAAGATCGAGGCTGCAGCAGCCGAGAAGCAGGCCCGTATTGATAGCGGCAAAGACGTCATCGTGGGCGTGAACAAATACAAGCTCAAAACGGAAGATGCCGTTGAAGCGCGCGACATCGACAACGTGGCCGTGCGTGACGGACAAATTGCGCGCCTCAAAGCCATTCGCGCCAGTCGCGACGGCGCTGCGGTCAGCGCGGCGCTGGACGCTTTGACGCAGGCCGCTCAGACCAATACCGGCAACCTGCTGGATTTGAGCATTCAGGCCATGCGCCTGCGGGCCACGGTGGGCGAGGTCAGCGACGCGCTGGAAAAGGCATTCGGCCGCCACCGTGCCGACACCCACAAGGTAAGCGGTGTTTATGCGGCAGCTTACGACTCAGATCAGGGGGACAGCATGGAGTACTGGAACACGCTCAAGTTCGACATTGCCGCGTTTGCAGACCGGCAGGGGCGTCGTCCGCGGGTGATGATTTCCAAGCTGGGACAGGACGGTCACGACCGCGGCGCCAAGGTGGTGGCTACGGCCTTTGCCGACCTCGGCTTTGACGTGGATATGGGCCCGCTGTTCCAGACCCCCGAAGAATGCGCCCGCCAGGCGATTGAAAACGATGTGCACGCTGTGGGCGTATCAACGTTGGCCGCGGGTCATAAAACGCTGGTGCCGGCCATCATCGCGGAGCTCAAAAAGCAGGGTGCCGATGACATCATCGTCTTCGTCGGCGGCGTAATACCGCGCCAGGACTACGACTTTTTGTACGCGGCGGGGGTCAAGGGCATTTACGGGCCAGGCACACCGATCCCGGTCAGTGCGCGTGATGTGCTGAGCCACATTGAGAAAGCGCAAAAGTAATGGCCGTCAGACGCTGTGGTGCATAAAGCCATGGGCAATTTGGAAGCAACTGACATCACGGGCTCCAGCGCGCTGGTGCAGCGCCGTGCGATGGCCAAAGCCATCACGCTCTTGGAGTCCACCCGCTCCGACCATCGCGCGCAGGCCGATGCTTTGCTCACCGAGCTGTTGCCCTACACCGGAAAGTCTTTGCGCCTGGGCATCAGCGGAGTGCCGGGTGTGGGCAAGAGCACGTTTATCGAAGCGCTGGGTCTGTACCTGATTGAACACGGGCACCGCGTCGCGGTGTTGGCCGTTGATCCTTCTTCCAGCGTCTCAGGCGGCTCCATATTGGGCGACAAAACCCGCATGGAAAAACTCTCGGTGCATGTGCAAGCCTACATCCGGCCCAGCCCGAGCAGTGGCAATCTGGGTGGCGTCGCAGAAAAAACGCGCGAGGCCATTCTGGTGTGCGAGGCAGCCGGGTACGACATCGTGATTGTCGAAACGGTTGGCGTCGGGCAGAGCGAAATTGCGGTGGCGCACATGACCGACATGTTCGTGCTGATGCAGCTTCCCAACGCCGGGGATGACTTGCAGGCCATTAAAAAAGGCGTGATGGAACTGGCCGATCTGGTGGTTATCAACAAGTCCGATATTGACGCAGATGCCGCCATGCGCGCCCAGGCCCAAATCACGTCGAGCCTGCGCCTGTTGGGCTTGCATGGAAATCCCAACGACCCGCATAGCGACAAACACTGGCGGCCGGAAGTGATTCGCCTGAGTGCGTTGCAGGGGCAGGGGCTTGAGAGCTTTTGGGATGCAGTGACGCGTTTCAAAACATTGCAAAACACCAACGGCCTGGCGGCACAGCGCCGGCAAAACCAGGCACTGGCTTGGATGTGGGAGCGCATTGATGCTGGCCTCAAGCTGGCGTTCAAAGCAAACCCGGCAGTGCGTGAGCAACTGCCCGAACTCACCGCTGCCGTGCAGGCTGGCCAACTTGCCGCCAGCACCGCCGCGCGCAGGCTGCTGGCGGCCGCACGCCTTATTTAACTACCCCGTTTACCACCGAAGAAACAGACCATGCAAGATATTCTTGAACAACTGGAAGCCAAGCGAGAACTTGCCCGCCTGGGAGGCGGTCAAAAGCGCATAGATGCGCAGCACAAAAAGGGCAAACTCACGGCGCGCGAGCGCCTGGAAATCTTGCTCGACGAAGGCACTTTTGAAGAGTGGGACATGTTCGTGGAGCACCGTTGCGTGGACTTCGGCATGGCCGAGCAGAAGATTCCCGGTGACGGTGTGGTGACCGGTTACGGAATGATCAACGGGCGACTGGTGTTCGTGTTCAGCCAGGATTTCACGGTTTTTGGCGGTGCCTTGTCCGAGGCCCATGCCGAGAAAATTTGCAAGGTGATGGACCAGGCCATGAAGGTGGGAGCGCCCGTGATCGGTCTGAACGATTCAGGTGGCGCGCGCATTCAGGAGGGCGTTGCGTCACTCGGTGGCTATGCCGATGTTTTCCAGCGCAATGTGATGGCCAGCGGCGTGATTCCGCAGATCAGCATGATCATGGGGCCATCGGCCGGTGGCGCCGTGTACAGCCCGGCCATGACCGATTTCATCTTCATGGTGAAAGACAGTTCCTACATGTTTGTGACCGGCCCGGAAGTGGTCAAAACCGTCACCCATGAGGAGGTGACCGCCGAAGAGCTCGGTGGTGCCCTGACCCACACCACCAGAAGTGGCGTGGCCGACCTGGCCTTCGAGAACGATGTGGAGGCGTTGCTCATGCTGCGCCGCCTGTACAACTACCTGCCCCTGAGCAACCGCGAAAAGGCGCCGGTGCGCAAGAGTGGTGACCCGGCCGATCGCCTGGACAAGAGCCTGGATACGCTGGTTCCCGACAATGCCAACAAGGCCTACGACATGAAGGAGCTGATCGTCAAAACCGTGGACGACGGTGACTTTTTCGAGATTCAACCTGAATACGCCAAGAACATACTGATCGGCTTTGCCCGCATGGATGGTCAGACCGTAGGCATCGTGGCCAACCAGCCGCTGGTTCTGGCCGGATGTCTGGATATCAAGAGTTCAATCAAGGCGGCACGCTTTGTGCGCTTTTGTGATGCGTTCAACATTCCTGTCATCACCTTTGTCGATGTGCCTGGCTTCATGCCCGGTACATCGCAAGAGTACGGCGGCATCATCAAGCACGGCGCCAAGTTGCTCTACGCTTACGCCGAATGCACGGTGCCCAAGATCACGGTGAGTACCCGCAAAGCCTACGGCGGCGCTTATGACGTGATGGCGTCCAAGCACTTGCGTGGTGACGTTAACTTCGCGTGGCCGAATGCGGAAATCGCGGTGATGGGGGCCAAGGGTGCGGTGGAAATTATCTTCCGCGAAGACAAGGGTGACCCGGAAAAGCTTGCTGCGCGTGAGGCCGAATACAAGGCGCGGTTTGCCAATCCGTTTGTGGCCGGTGCGCGGGGCTTTATTGACGATGTGATTTTGCCCAGCGAGACACGAAAGCGCATTTGCCGCTCGCTGGTGATGCTCAAGGACAAGAAGCTGGAAAACCCGTGGCGCAAGCACGGGAACATTCCGCTGTGATGCGTGTGTCTCGTCATCGGATGTTGGTTGGCGGGCATGGAGCGCCTGTGCAATTTGCTTCGTGTCCCCCGGCCTTCGGCCTCCTCCTTTACCTACGCAAATTGCACAGGCACTCCATGCCTGGCGTTACGGGTTTGGAGCGCGTGCGTGTTTTGACAACCTCCTTCGCAGCAGCGGGCACGGCGTGTCTGCCGCAGCGTGGACTTGGGGTTTTGCCAAGTAAAGGAGGAGCGCGCAGCGCGGGGGACATGAGCGGAGGTAGATACGCCGTGGCCGGTGCGGGCTCAGAAACACTCTCAGGCAACCAAAAAAGTTGCTAACCAAATAACGTTAGGAGAAGTCGATGTTTACCAAAATCCTGATTGCAAACCGCGGTGAAATCGCTTGCCGAGTTATTGTTACCGCCCGCAAGATGGGCATCAAGACAGTCGCCGTGTATTCCGACGCTGACAAGGATGCCCGCCACGTCATGCTGGCCGACGAAGCGGTCAACATTGGTCCGGCACCGAGTCGCGACAGTTATTTGCAGGCAGAGAAAATCATTGCCGCTTGCAAACAGACGGGCGCGCAGGCGGTCCATCCCGGCTACGGATTCCTGAGTGAAAACGCACAGTTTTCCAAGCGCATCGAAGAAGAGGGCATTGTTTTTATCGGGCCCAAACACTACTCGATCGCCGCCATGGGCGACAAGATTGAATCCAAAAAACTGGCTGGCGCAGCCGGTGTGAATTGCATTCCGGGCGTCAATGACGCGATTGAAACGGCTGAGAAAGCGGTCGAGATCGCCAAGGGCATTGGCTATCCGGTGATGATCAAGGCCAGCGCTGGCGGCGGCGGCAAGGGCTTGCGCGTTGCCTTCAATGACAAGGAAGCGCTGGAGGGCTTTACCAGTTGTCGCAATGAGGCGCGCAACAGTTTTGGCGATGACCGGGTGTTCATTGAAAAATTTGTCGAAGAACCGCGCCACATTGAAATTCAGTTGATCGGTGATTCACAAGGCAATGTGCTGTACCTCAATGAACGTGAATGCTCGATCCAGCGCCGCCACCAGAAGGTGATTGAGGAAGCGCCGTCGCCGTTTATCAGCGACAAAACCCGCAAAGCCATGGGTGAGCAGGCAGTGGCGCTGGCCAAGGCCGTGAAGTACCAGAGCGCCGGTACCGTCGAATTTGTTGTGGGCAAGGACCAGAGCTTCTACTTTCTGGAAATGAACACGCGCCTGCAGGTGGAGCACCCTGTCACCGAGGCCATTACGGGCCTGGATCTGGTGGAGTTGATGATTCGTGTTGCCGCCGGCGAAGCATTGCCTTTGACTCAGGCAGATGTGCAGCGCAACGGTTGGGCAATCGAGTGTCGTATCAACGCGGAAGACCCGTTCCGCAATTTCCTTCCCAGCACCGGTCGTCTGGTGCGTTTTTCGCCGCCAGTGCAAACCATGTGGCAGGGCGACACCGAGCATCTCTATGGTGTGCGTGTTGACACCGGTGTGCAGGAGGGTGGAGAAATCCCGATGTTTTATGACTCGATGATTGCCAAGCTCATCGTGCACGGCAAAGACCGGACGGAGGCGATTGCCAAGATGCGCGACGCACTCAACGGCTTTGTGATTCGGGGTGTGTCGAGCAATATTCCCTTCCAATCGGCCTTGCTGGCGCATCCCAAATTCATGGCCGGTGAGTTCAACACCGGTTTCATTGCTGAGCAATACGCGCAGGGCTTCAAGGCCGAAGATGTTCCGCATGACGATGCGAGCTTTCTGACGGCGCTGGCGGCTTTTGTGCGCCGCAAGTCGCGTGCGCGCGCTGCCGCCATGAGTGGCCAGTTGCCGGGCTATGGGGTCGATGCCGGCAATGGTTACGTGGTCGTCACGCTGGCCCCGGATGGGCAGCACAGCTATACGCCGGTGCACGTGGACGAGTTTGTGGGTGCAACCGGCTCCGCCAGGGTCAGGGTGGGAAGCACGACCTATGAAATTTGCAGCGCGTCGAGGCTCAACGACATTGCCATTAGCGGCACCGTCAACGGCAAGCCGTTCACAGCGCAGGTGGAACGCGGTACGCCCAAAAATCCTCTGGCGCTACGCGTGCAGCACAACGGAACGCGTATCGATGTGTTGGTAATGACTGCGCGCGTGGCAGAGTTGTACGCCCTGATGCCCTACAAGGCGCCACCCGACCTGACACGCTTCGTGCTTTCACCGATGCCGGGCTTGCTGGTCGAGTTGGCTGTATCGGCAGGACAGAAAGTACAAGCCGGTGAGCGCGTGGCCGTGATCGAAGCCATGAAGATGGAAAACGTTTTGTTCGCAGCCGCAGATGGCGTGGTGGGCAAGGTGATGGCCGCCAAGGGCGAGTCGCTCACTGTGGACCAACCGATTATTGAATTTGTTTGAGGCAGGGAAAGACGATGAAGCGACCGTTTCAGGTGCTGGGTGTTCAGCAAATCGCGATTGGTGCGACCGATAAAAATCGCCTCAAGTCACTGTGGGTCGATATGCTCGGCCTGGCTGTGACCGGCACCTTCCGCAGCGAACGTGAAAACGTGGATGAGGATATCTGCAGTATGGGTGCAGGGCCTTTCAAGGTTGAAGTGGATTTGATGCAACCCATCGATATCGACAAAAAACCAGCCGTACACGCCACACCACTCAACCATGTCGGGCTCTGGATTGACGACCTTCCTACCGCGGTGGAGTGGCTGACCCAAAAAGGGGTTCGCTTTGCCCCCGGCGGCATTCGCAAGGGCGCAGCGGGCTTCGATATTTGTTTTTTACACCCCAAAGCCAGCGATGAATTTCCCATTGCCGGGGAAGGCGTGCTGATTGAACTGGTGCAGGCACCGCCTGAGGTCGTTAAGGCGTTTTCCCAGTTGGCCCATCCGGGGCACAGCGCTTGAGGCGGGCGCGCTCCAGCGCCGCTTCGATCACCTTGCGCTTTTGATCCAGCACCTGCGGGTCGGTGTGCTGGGAGTGGGCAGCCAGATCCGCCAGCTTGGCCTGCGCTTTGGCTTGCAGACGACGCGCATTATCGAGCTCCGCCTGTTTGCGGCGTAAGGTGGTTTTTTCGTAGCGCTGACGCGCGTTGTTGGCAAGCTGGGGGGACCAGGCTTGCCAACCCGTCCGGCCTGGCGTCACGGACTCCAGCAGGATGCAGTCCACCGGGCAGACGGGCAGACACAATTCGCAACCGGTGCAGTGTTCTTCCATGACGGTGTGCATGCGCTTGTTGATGCCGATGATGGCGTCCACCGGGCAGGCTTTGATGCACAGTGTGCAACCAATGCACCAGTCCTCGTCAACAAAGGCCACCGTGCGCGGGCTCTCGATGCCAAATTCAGCCCCTAGCGGCGTGGCCTGCAGTCCGGTAATTTCTGCGAGTCTCTGTATCCCTTCAGCGCCACCCGGCGGGCATTGGTTGATGCCTGCATCACCGTTGGCAATGGCACGGGCATAGGCCGCGCAGTCAGGATACCCGCAGCGTGTGCATTGGGTCTGGGGCAGAGCGTCGAGAATACGCTCTGCCAAAGAGGCTTGGTTTGGGCGCTCAACCCCTTGGGTCACTTGCGGGCTGCGGAGCGCTTTACCGCTGGTTTTTTGATCGGCGCTGCTGCCTTCGCCACTACCGGCGTTTTTCGGGCAGGTCGCGCCTTGGCTACCACCGTGGGTTCAGCTACCACAGCAGTCACCGCGCTCGGTTGCTTGGTAACCACGGCCGCTGGAGTCACTGTTTCCGGGCTGGTCTCAGTTGCTGTTGTAGATGTCGTGGTGGACTCCGGGCTTTTGTGGTGATCGCGGATGAAGGCCGACACTTGCGGATAGACCTTTTCACGCCAGCGGCGACCCGAAAAAATTCCGTAATGCCCTGCGCCAATGACTTCAAAGTGGCGTTTGTCAGATTCGGGAACGCCACTGCAAATATCGTGTACCGCACGGGTTTGGCCAGAGCCGGAAATGTCGTCAAGCTCTCCCTCAACCGACATCAGCGCAGTGCTGCTGATGGCTTCAGGGCGGACGCGCTCCACTTTGCCATCGACGCCCTTGACGTCCCATGTGCCGTTTACCAGCGCGAAATCCTGGAAAACCACGCGGATAGTGTCCAGGTAGTAGTCGGCATCCATGTCCAGCACTGCGTTGTATTCGTCGTAGAACTTGCGGTGCGCTTCGGCGCTGGCGTCATCGCCTTTGATCAGATCTTTGAAGTAGTCGTAATGGCTTTTGGCATGGTTGCTGGGATTCATGGCCACGAAGCCGGTGTGCTGCAAAAAGCCCGGATAAACCCGGCGTCCGGCACCGGCAAAGTTGGTGGGCACCCGGTAAATCACGTTGTTTTCAAACCAGTCGTGGCTCTTGTTCATGGCCAAGTTGTTCACCGCGGTGGGCGATTTGCGCGCATCAATCGGACCGCCCATCATGGTCATGGTCAGTGGCGTGGTTTCGCCACGGGCCGCCATGAGCGACACGGCAGCCAGAACGGGCACCGTGGGCTGGCAGACGCTCATCACATGGCAGTTTCCGTACTTGGACTGCACATGGCGGATGAATTCCTGCACGTAATTCACATAGTCGTCCAAGTGAAATTCGCCTTCTGACAGGGGTACAAGACGCGCATTTTTCCAGTCCGTGATGTACACCTTGTGGTCGCGCAGCATGGTTTTCACGGTATCGCGCAACAGCGTGGCGTAATGGCCGGACAGGGGTGCAACGATGAGAACAGCTGGCTGGCCCTTGATCTCCTGCAAAGTTTGCGGATCGTCCGTAAATCGCTTGAATCGGCGCAGTTCGCAGAATGGCTTGTCGATTTCGACACGTTCATGGATGGCGATGTCCACCCCATGTACGTCAATGGTGCGCAGGCCAAATTCAGGCTTTTCGTAGTCTTTTCCCAAGCGGTGCATCAGGTCGTAACCCGCAGCCATTCTTTGCGCAAAGGGGTTTTGCCCCATGAAGGAAAGCGGGTTGGAATAGGCCTTTGCGGCAGCATTCGCCAAATCGGAAAACGGCTCCATGAGCGAGCGTTGGGTTTCGTAGAGTTGGTAAAGCATGGTGGGTTAAATTCCGAAATTGTTGCAGTGCAATATAACAGGAAAGTTCAGAAAATCACACTGCCTGAATTCCGACCGTTTTCATCAGACCACTTTGGCGATGCTGGCACAAACATAGTCAATGTTCTTGCTGTTGAGCGCAGCCACACACATACGCCCAGTGTCTGTGCCATAGACGCCAAACTCGCTGCGCAAACGCACCATTTGGTCCTTTGACAGGCCGGAATAGCTGAACATGCCAATCTGGCTGGTAATAAAGGACATGTCCTGCTGCACGCCGGCGGCCTTGAGGCCGTCCACCAGTTTCTGGCGCATGGCCTTGATCCGTACGCGCATTTCGCCGAGTTCCTGCTCCCAGAGTTGGCGCAGTTCGGGATTGTTCAAGACGGCGGCAACCACGGCGCCGCCGTGGGTGGGTGGGTTGGAGTAGTTGGTGCGAATCGCGATCTTCAACTGGGACAGGACGCGGGAGGCTTCTTCCTTGTCTTTGCACAGTACCGAAAGTCCGCCTACGCGCTCGCCATACAGGCTAAAGCTCTTGGAGAAAGATGTTGAAACAAAAAAGTTCAGACCCGCTGCGACAAACTTGCCGATGACGGCACCGTCCTGCGCGATTCCGTAGCCAAAGCCCTGGTAGGCCATATCGAGGAACGGCGTCAAGGCTTTGGCTTTCACAACTTCAATGACCTGATCCCATTGCGTGGCAGTGATGTCGTAGCCCGTAGGGTTATGGCAGCAGGCATGCAAGACGACGATGGTGCCTGGAACCGCGGCCTGCAGGCTGGCCAACATGGCCTCGAAGTTGACGCCGCGCTGGGCTGCGTCGTAGTAGGCATAGGTTTCCACCACAAAGCCCGCTTGCGAAAACAGCGCGCGGTGGTTTTCCCAGCTAGGGTCGGAGATCAGTACTTTGGCGTCGGGGCTGACATGTTTGAGAAAATCCGCGCCAATTTTGAGCCCGCCGGTGCCTCCGATGGCCTGCACGGTGGCGACCCGGCCACTGCTGACCGGTTCGCTGTCTGCACCAAACACCAATGACTTGACCGCAGCGTCGTACGCCACAATGCCGTCGATCGGCAAATACCCGCGGGCCGTGGGTTTCTCCATCAGCGCTTTTTCTGCTGTTTGGACGCACTGCAAAAGTGGCAGCTTGCCGTTGTCGTCGAAATAAACGCCGACGCCCAAATTGACTTTGTTGGGATTGGTATCGGCGGTGAATTGTTCGTTCAGACCCAGGATTGGGTCGCGTGGGGCCATTTCGACGGCAGAAAAGAGAGACATGGAATAGTCCTGTGAGGGGTGAAAACGGTTAACAGCGCATTTTAACGGTCAGGCAGCGCACGGCAGCCCGGCGCAAGCTGGACTACAGTGGCGGGTTAGCCGTTGGGTGGCAGGCGCCTTGTGCGACAGCCGCCTAAGTTCCGACTCCAATTTTTTGTACCCACACGCACCCCTATGACCGCTTCAGCACCCGGTGTTTTTGTCCCTGTGGCCGTTCCTGATCCATTGCTGGACGAATCGGGTGCGCCGCGTACCGGAAAATTTGTGCAATGTCCCGGCTCGCCGTTCGAGTTGTACCAACCCTACCCACCTGCGGGCGATCAGCCGCAGGCGATCGATCTGCTGGTTGAGGGGGTGCACAACGGTGAGGTTTTCCAGACCTTGCTGGGGGTCACGGGTTCGGGCAAAACCTTCACGATGGCCAACGTCATTGCACGGCTCGGCAGACCGGCCATTGTGTTCGCGCCGAACAAGACACTTGCGGCCCAGTTGTACAGCGAGTTCCGCGAGTTTTTTCCCAAGAATGCGGTGGAGTATTTCGTCAGTTACTACGACTATTACCAGCCCGAGGCCTACGTCCCGCAGCGCGATCTGTTCATCGAAAAAGACTCGGCAATCAACGAGCACATCGAGCAGATGCGACTGTCGTGCACCAAAAGCGTACTGGAGCGGCGCGACGTCGTGATTGTGGCTACCGTCTCGGCGATTTACGGTATCGGCCAGCCTGAGGCGTACCACAAGATGATCATGACGCTGCGCGCCGGCGACAAGCTCGGGCAGCGTGACATGATTGCGCAATTGGTGCGCATGCAATACCAGCGCAACGACATGGATTTTTCGCGCGGTGCGTTCCGCGTGCGCGGCGACACGATCGATATTTTTCCGGCGGAAAACAGCGAAATGGCGATTCGCGTGGAACTTTTTGATGACGAGATTGAATCGCTGCAGTTGTTTGACCCGTTGACCGGGCGAATCCGCCAAAAAATCCCGCGCTTTACTGTCTATCCGAGCAGCCATTACGTCACGCCGCGTGAACAGGTGCTGATGGCGGTGGAAACCATCAAACTGGAGCTGGCTGACCGCCTGAAAGAGCTGGTGGGTATGGGCAAATTGGTCGAGGCACAGCGCCTGGAGCAGCGCACCCGCTTCGATCTGGAAATGCTCTCTGAAGTGGGCCACTGCAAAGGCATCGAGAACTATTCCCGCCACCTGAGTGGCGGCGCGCCCGGGGATCCCCCGGCCACGCTGACCGACTATTTGCCCAAAGATTCGGTCATGTTTCTGGACGAAAGCCATGTGCTGATCGGGCAGTTTGGCGGCATGTACAACGGCGACCGCTCGCGCAAAACCACGCTCGTCGAGTACGGCTTTCGCCTGCCGAGTGCGCTGGACAACCGGCCGCTCAAATTCGAGGAGTTCGAGACCAAAATGCGTCAGGCGATATTCGTCTCAGCCACGCCGGCGCAATGGGAAAAAGACCATGCCGGTCAGGTGGTGGAGCAGGTGGTGCGACCGACCGGCCTGGTGGACCCGGAGGTGGAAGTTCGGCCGGCTTCGTCGCAGGTGGACGATGTGCTGCAGGAAATTCGCATTCGCGTGGAAAAGAACGAGCGCGTCCTGATCACCACGTT
>CAIOLZ010000184.1 GCA_903859265.1 uncultured beta proteobacterium | reverse complement strand
TGCACCCATGAAATATGTCCCTATCCCGATTGCGATGCTGGAAGTGGGCAAGCCCCTGCCAGTCAATGTGGTCAGTGATTCCGGGCAGTTGCTGTTACGCAAGGGCCAGCCGATTATTTCGGACCAGCACCGTGACAAGCTCCATGGGTTCAATGCATCGACCACGCCAGCCGATGCTTCCGCATGGCAACGGGCCTACGAGCGCATGGTGCATGAAATGCTGCGCAGCGGCATGGCTGTGCAGGACATTGCCAAACTGCCCATGCCCGCAGAAATCCGCGAGACCGATTACGTTGTGGCCCAGCAGTTGCAGGGCGGCTGGTTGGACTTGCAGGAGGTGTTGCGCGGCATTTTGTACCAGGGCGGACTGGCCATCAATCCGCTGCTGCGCCTGATAAGCATTGAACAAAAGGCCTTGGCGCTGGTCGCCGAAGATGCAGACGACAGCCTGTTTTGCCTGTTTCAGATGCTGGCCGATGACAGCCTGGGTTACAGCGCCACGCACGCCCTGCTGTGCCTCGTTGTGGGTGAGCTCACCGCCAGCAAACTGGGACTGGACGTATTGCAGCGCCGGGCACTCAGTGCTGCTGCCCTGACCATGAACATAGGCATGGCGCGTGATCAGGACAGCATGGCTCGACAAAATGGCAGCATCAACGACGCGCAGCGCGCCTTGATTGCCGCACACGCGCAACGCAGCGCGGAAATTCTGACCGAGTTTGGCGTGGACAACGCCGACCAACTGGACTTGGTCCGCTGGCATCACCAGCCAGGCGCTGCAGAGGCCGCATCGCAAAACTGGCGGGCCCGGCATATTCTTCATTTGGCAGATATCTTTGTGGCGCGCAGTGCGGGGCGCAAAACGCGCTTGAGTTTGTCGCCCCTGGCCGCCGTTAAAACCATGGTCATGGGTGCCCAGGGGGATCTGGTGGGCCTAGGCTCGGCGATGGCGCAGGCCGTGGGGTTTTATCCACCGGGCAGTTATCTGCAATTGCTCAATGGCGACATTGCCGTGTCTGTGCAGCGCGGTTCGCGTGCCAATATGCCATGGGTCGTCAGCATCGTTGACAAAGACGCTTTGCCAATCACCAAATACGCGTGCAAAGACACCTCGGAGGCGCAACACACGATCGCGTCAGCGGTGCATTTCGAAAAAGTGAATGTGGCAGTCAGCCTTGAAAAGGTTCGCAGAGCCCGGGAACGCATTCCCAAAACCTGAATAAATACTGGCAATACGTAAGGGGTATCCCTTTAGCTCCAAAACATGGCAATAAAAAACCCACAGTCAAACGCTGTGGGTTTTTTTGGATTAGGCCAGTTCTAGCCTACGCTCAATCCGCTCAAGTCTTTGGTCGAATCCATCAGCCGACAACTGCTGTTGCGCGTCGGCCGATGCGAGATGACCAATATGTTGAATTATTGACGCTTGGCCAGCTTCCAAATTAGCAAGGCGGCGATTAACTTCCTCAAGCTTGCGCTCAATTCGTTCTTGCCCAGCTTGGAAGCGCTTTAAATGTTCAATAATCAAGTTTTCTGTGGTTTCCATTTTTATTCCCTCTGTAAATCTCCAGAGAGCCGCCCAAAGGGCGAACCCTCTGGGCATGTTTTACCGATTTCTCAGTTGGCCGCAACTCGTGCGACGAAACGGGCGTAAACCCATAGCGAGTTCAGTATAGCGTTTACCTTAGCTGTCAGCAATCGATGGGGCCACTACATCTCCATAAGTAACTGGACTGGTCGTTACAGCCTGCTGCAGGAGTCGATAAAACAGCAACCCTCTGGAGCGGGAGGTTCTGCGGTTAAACCTAAAGACGAACTCATCAAGGTAGTAATCCAGTTGCCCGGGCTGCACCGCCCCATGGTGGGTGCCCAAGAGCCAGCGCTGCAGAAGTGCAGCAACCCGGTGCACCCCGGGCATGGACTCGTGGGCCGGAATGTCGGAGCCGAGATGCACCGTTCTGCGATGGTGGTAGCCCAGTTCCTCAAGGTTCCGGTAGGCCGGCGACCCGTCGCTGTGGATGAGCGAGTCTGGTTGAATAGTTTCCTGAATGAATGGAATCAGGCTTTCGTGATCGCCTTCACGAATTTGCCTGATCCGGATTCTGCCAAATCCCTTTGGTTGAAGCATCTCCACCGCTATGGCGACCAGCACTTTGCTGGTATTGCTCTTCCTGCCAACCGGACTGATCGGGCTTTTGCGGTCGGAGATGGAGAGGTACGACTCGTCGACCTCAACTTTCCCATGCAGCAAATCTCGTCCCGGCCGGACCATTGCCCGGCGCAGCCGATGCAGCATCGTCCAAGCCGTCTCGTAGCTGCCGAGTCCAAGAACACGCTGCAGCCCCAACGCACTGATGCCATGCTTCTGGTTGGTGATGTACCAAATACCCGCAAACCAGACGCGCAGCTCGGTCCTGGTCTTGTCAAATATGGTTCCAGCCGTCACTGTTGTTTGGGCTTTGCAATGCAGGCACATCAGTCGGCCGCGGGTTGAGCGGCATGGCTTTGCGGCAGTCCCACATTTGGGGCACACGAACCCGCCTGGCCAGCGAAGGTTGTTCAGATACTCGCGGCACGCGTCCTCAGAATGGAACCATTCCAGGAACTGCGACCAGTTCTTGGGGTAATCCTGCCCTGCCTTTGGCATCTCTGTGTTTGCCGCCATTTCGCCATTCTGGCAGAATTGGCGCTAAAGGGATACCCCATCAATACGTACAGTAATATCCGGGTATGGCCAAAGAAAAAACCGTATTTACCTGCAACGAATGTGGCGGGACTTCTCCCAAATGGTTGGGTAAATGCCCGCATTGCAACGCCTGGAACACGCTCATCGAGTCGGTTGCCCAGAGCGACGCACCGGCCAAAAACCGCTTTGCATCGCTCGCCAAAACCGCAGAGGTGGCGG
>CAIOLZ010000183.1 GCA_903859265.1 uncultured beta proteobacterium | reverse complement strand
CGGCTTTCGTGAAACTGCCCGCTCGCACTACGGCAGCGAAGGACGCCAAATCGTCGAAATGTGTCATTTAGTAGTTTCACTTATCAGTTCATGCTGATTTAGCAGTCTAGTCATCAAGTCACGTGATGTCTACAGTCTGGCTTTATGGACAAACCAGACACAAACACCATGGAATCAGGCCAACTTCGGTGGAGCGCAACCAGCAACCAGAATGCAGTGCTGGCGATCATCGTGACGAGTTACCTCATGCTGGTGGTTGACATCTCCATCGTCTTGACCGGCCTACCCAAAATTCAGACGGAACTGGGGTTCTCGCACGCGGCGCTGTCCTGGGTTCAGAATGCATACACGCTCGCGTTTGGCGGGCTGCTGTTGCTGGGTGCCCGTGCGGGCGATATCTTCGGGCGCCGTCGTATGTTCATATCCGGCTTGGCGCTTTTCACAGCGTCATCCATCGCCATCGGATTTTCGCCGTCGCCGACCTGGTTGCTCATTGGTCGAGCAATTCAGGGCGTCGGCGCGGCGATTTTGGCCCCATCAACGCTTGCATTGCTTTCGGTTCACTTCTCAGAGGGTCAAGAGCGCACCCGGGCAATGGCGCTGTATGCGTCGGCAGCCGGGGTTGGCGCCAGTCTGGGGCTGGTTCTGGGAGGACTGGTCGCACAGCTGATTTCATGGCGCGTTGGCTTTTTCATCAACCTTCCCATTGGCATCGCACTGATGTGGGGAGCCAAGCGATACCTGGCGGAAACACCATTGAAGTCAGGCCGGCTTGATCTGGCAGGCGCTTTGAGCTCAACGCTGGGCATGGGTGCTCTGGTGCTCGGCATCGTTCGTTCTGCGGAATCTGGGTGGGGAGATGAACTCACCAACGTGTCACTGGTTGGCGGATTGGTATTTCTGGCTTTCTTTGCGTGGCATGAGACTCGTGCGCCGCAACCCATTCTTCCACTGCACCTGTTCGCCAATCGCGCGCGCAGCGGGGCTTATGTCGCCCGCATGTTGTTTCTGGGGGGTATGGTGGGCTTTTGGTTCTTCACCACGCAATATCTTCAGAGCGTGCTGATGTACAAGCCATTGCAGGCGGGCCTTGCATTTCTGCCAACGACGATCCCCAACTTTATTGCCGCGATATTGGTGCCACGCTTGTCAAACAAGGTTGGTAGCTCTCGATTGCTCGCCATTGGCCTGGTCATTTGCATTGTTGGCATGGTCTGGATGGGCCAGTTGTCAGCGCTATCCACTTACCGGTCCGGTATCGCAATACCCATGATCCTGCTCGGCGTCGGCCAAGGTTTTGTCCTGGCACCACTGACGGTAGCAGCGGTTCAGGGCGTTGCAAGCGACGACGCTGGCGCCGCCTCCGGACTGGTCAACGTGGCACACCAACTCGGCGGATCGCTGGGGCTCAGCATTCTGGTGGTTGTCTTTGCGGCAGGAGGCACCTCAGAACTGGGCGATTTAACTTCGTGGGCGCATCACATTACAAACACTTTCGATGCAAGCGCGGTCATGTTGACACTATCTTTGGCCGTCGTTCTTGCATTTGTCGCTCGTCCCGGTTCACAAACTCTTTCCCGGTAACGGGACAATCCAAAACGGATCACATCATGTTGAAAAGAAAATTAGGAAGCTCTGGACTGGAGGTATCAACCCTAGGCTTGGGCTGCATGGGTCTGAGTGCCGTTTATGGCACGGAGTTGGACAAAACTTCAGCGGTGACGCTCATCCGATCTGCCTTTGAGGAAGGCGTTACTTTCTTCGATACCGCAGATGCCTATGGACCATTCGCCAACGAAATTATCGTGGGCGAAGCCCTAGCATCCATTCGTGACGAGGTAGTGGTT
>CAIOLZ010000182.1 GCA_903859265.1 uncultured beta proteobacterium | reverse complement strand
GGCGTTTCCGCTGTTGGCCAGTGCACAGAGCACAACGCAGATGCAAAGTGAAATCGATGCGCTCAAGGCGCAGGTGAAAGAGCTGCAGGACCTGGTCAAGTCGCACACGATGACCGCTGCACCTGCCGCAGCGCCGGACGCAGAGCCGACGGTGTCATTGGAAGAATTCAACCGGATCAAGACCAAGGTTGAGGCGGCGGACGATGTGAAGGAAACCAACGGCATGAACAAGTTGCGCATCAGCGCAGGCATCAACCCGGTGTATATCTACGACCAGAACAAGAATGCGTCTGGCTTCTCGTTTGCCAATAACCCCAACACATTTGCCTATGACGATTCGGTATTCGGCATCGCTTACCTGGACGTTCAAAAGGAAATGGAAGGGGGAACCAAGTTCCATCTGACATTAATGCCTACTAAGAGTTCGACCAGCTCGGCTGCGGGCACCCCGACATCGATTATTCAGGAAGCTTCTGCTTCCATACCTTTTGCTGGTAACGACAACCGGCTGTTGGTTGGACAGATACCTGACGTATCTGGCTATGAGCCAACGTATCCGACCTATGTCGGAGAAAACAACATTTCGACGAACCTGTTGTATCCAAGCTACCCAACCTACTTTATCACTCACAACCTGCTATTCGATTTCACGGGTGCCTCGTACTACACCGGTGTGGGATTGGACCTCTTGCGTGATTCCGGATATTGGGAGTTCAAGCTTTTTGCCGCCAATGTGAACAATTCCCGCAATGACAGCAAGCTGTCAGCCGGTGCTAATCAGGCCAACCAAAACGAAGGTTTTATTTATAACGCGGCCTATACTGAAAATGAATTCTGGGGCTTCGAGTTCACGGGGTACTACATTCCTGGTATGGCGACCCCGAACGGAGGGGAAGGCACAGTTAATCAGTTCGAAATCGACGGCAACTTCACGCGCGGCGACTTCAATGGCAACCTGCAGTTTGTTACTGGCTCGCAGCAAAATGGTGCCTACACGTTGGATGCCAACGGCAATCCCCAAACCTCTTACTGGTCAGGTTTGTCATTGTTGCTGTCCGAGCGCCTGAGTCCGAAGTGGTCGGTGGCCGGCCGCTTTGACTACATCTACAACCAGCAAAACGGTGGGGGCATCTTTACTCTGGGAACGTACAACGCGGGCGGTAGCAATACCGGTGATGCCATCAATGGCTTTGGGCCGGATGTGGCCGATCCTACCACTGGTACTAACCGCCAAGCATTGTCGCTTGCTGCCAGTTATCGTCTGAATCAGAACACCACGCTGCGCGGTGAGTTCAGACGTGACTTTGCTTCAACCAATGCGTTCTATGACTTCAATAGTGGCAACCCGACCAGCACCAACAACCTGTTCGCGCTGTCTGCCATGGTGAATTTCTAAGATAGGAAATTTACTTCGCTAAAAGGCACCCGATTCGGGTGCCTTTTTTTATGCTGGGTGCGTCAGTTTGTTTTGGATTGCACCCCTGTCCCGTGCCAAACTGGACCCATTGGCTGCACGCAACTGCACTAACATTCCAGTCCAATCTGCTGGGGAGCAGAACCAAGTCATAAGAGGCATCCATGCAAGCGACCGAGACGACAAAAATCATGAATTTCGATGGCCGTTCGGTCATCAATGGCAAACGGGTTGCCGCTATCAGCGGCGCGAGTTTTGACTGTATTTCCCCGGTGGATGGTCGCGTGTTGACACAAGTGGCCCGCTGTGAAGTGGCCGACGTCAACGCTGCGGTAGCCGCGGCGCGAACAGCCTTTGAAGACCACCGATGGAGCGGCCTGGCACCGGCGCAGCGCAAGCGCGTGATGATTCGCTTCGCCGATCTGGTGCAAAAGCATGGTGATGAATTGGCGATGCTGGAAACGCTGGACATGGGCAAGCCCGTCAAATATGCCCGTTCCGTGGATGTCAACAGCGCGGCCAATTGCCTGCGTTGGTATGGTGAAGCGGTTGACAAGGTGTACGACGAGATTGCACCCACTCCGCGCACCGCTTTGGCATTGATCACACGGGAACCAGTGGGCGTGGTGGGTGTGATCGTTCCCTGGAATTACCCGATGATCATGGCCTCCTGGAAGATTGCACCGGCGCTGGCTGCTGGAAATTCCGTGGTGCTCAAACCCAGCGAAAAATCGCCTCTAACAGCGTTGCGCCTTGCCGACCTGGCACTTGAAGCGGGCATTCCGGAGGGCGTTTTCAATGTGGTTACCGGGTACGGCCCGGAGGCAGGATCGCCACTGGCGCTGCACATGGACGTCGATTGCATTGCTTTTACCGGTTCGACACGTGTGGGTAAGCAGATCCACGTCATGGCCGGGCAGAGCAACCTCAAGCGCGCCTGGACCGAATTGGGTGGCAAGTCCCCCAACATTGTTTTTGCCGATTGCCCCAACCTGGACCGCGCGGTGGAGTCGGCGGTTGGCAGCATCTTTTTCAATCAGGGAGAGAGTTGTAACGCACCGTCGCGCCTGTTTGTGGAAGCTAGTATCAAGGACCGCTTTCTGGAAAAGGCGTTGGCTCTGGTGCCTAGCTATGCCCCGGCAAACCCAACGAAACCAGACACGGTTATGGGTGCGCTGGTGGATGAAATCCAGATGAATACCGTGCTGGGTTATATCGCCAGCGGAAAATCCGAGGGCGCCGCCCTGATTGCGGGCGGTGAACAGGTCATGGCGGAAACCGGTGGCTGCTATGTTCAGCCCACTATTTTTGATGGAGTGACGCCATCCATGACGATCGCACGGGAAGAAATTTTTGGTCCGGTTTTGTCCGTCCTTTCCTTCACCGATGCCGCCGATGTGGTGCGTCAGGCCAACGACAGTGTGTACGGCTTGCAAGCCGGCGTCTGGACTTCGGACATCAACAAGGCCCACGGCGTGGCGCGTGCCTTGAGAGCGGGAACCGTTCACGTCAACCAGTACGATGAAGATGACATTACAGTTCCGTTTGGGGGCTACAAACAAAGTGGCGTGGGACGCGACAAGTCGCTGCACGCTTTTGACAAATACACCGAAACCAAGACCACCTGGATTCGCATCGATTCACCCGTTTAAAGCACACTGACACAAGGAGATTGACATGAACGCAATTTTGAAACCCGTGGCACAAGCCGCTGCAACCAGCGCCGCAGGCAGCAACGCCGAATGGCATGCCCGCCGCTTGGCGGCAACGCCCCGCGGCGTGGCCGTGATGGGTGATTTTTTTATCGATCACGCAAAAAATGCCGAGTTTTGGGATATCGAAGGTCGTCGATTCATCGACTTCGCCGGCGGCATTGCGGTGCTCAATACCGGTCACGTTCACCCCAAAGTGCAGGCTGCAATCGCGGCCCAGTTGCAGCGCTTTACGCACAGCTGCTACCAAGTGGTGCCGTATGCCGAATACGTTTCCCTGGCAGAGCGCATCAACGCCATCGTACCGATCGAAGGCCCGACCAAAACGGCGTTTTTCTCCACCGGCGCAGAAGCAGTGGAGAACGCCATCAAGATTGCCCGTTCGTACACCAAACGCAGCGGTGTGATTGCGTTTGGTGGGGCGTTCCACGGACGCAGCATGTTTGCGGTCGCCCTGACCGGCAAAGTGCAGCCCTACAAAGCCGGATTCGGACCGTTTGCGCCCGAGATTTACCACGCGCCGTTTCCTTGCCACTGCTCCAATCTGGAGGATACGAAAAACGCAATTGAGCAACTCTTCAAATGCGATATCGATCCCGCCCGCGTAGCGGCAATCATTTTCGAGCCGGTGCAAGGCGAGGGCGGCTTCAATCCGATTCAGGCCGAAGCGGTGAAATGGTTGCGCGCCCTGTGCGACTCGCACGGTATTTTGCTGATTGCTGACGAAGTACAAACCGGTTTTGCACGTACCGGAAAAATGTTTGCCATGGAACACTACGGCGTGTCTGCGGACATCATGACGATGGCCAAGAGCATGGCCGGTGGTACCACTCTCTCAGCCGTGGTCGGCCGCTCCGAAGTCATGGATGCGCCCAACCCCGGCGGTTTGGGTGGCACCTATGCCGGCAACCCGCTGGCAGTGGCCGCAGCGCACGCGGTGCTTGATGTGATGGCGGAGGAAAATCTGTGCGAACGCGCTGCGGTCCTGGGCAAGCGCCTGGAAGCGCGATTGCAAGTTGCCAAGTCCAAAAATCGTTGCATGGGTGATATTCGCGCCTTGGGTGCCATGGTGGCCTGCGAGATGGTCAACCCCGAGACTGGCGCACCCGACGCAGACCTGACCAAAAAAGTACAACAGGCAGCCCTTAAAAAGGGACTGTTGCTGCTGACCTGCGGCGTGTATGGCAATGTGATTCGCTTTTTGTTCCCGCTGACGATTGAAGACAGCGTGTTTGACGAGGCCTTGACGATTCTGGACAGCGTGTTGGCGTGAGCAGCATGAATGTTCAGGCGAAATACCAAACCACCATTGATCAGCTGAAGTCCCAGGGTATCCACTCCATCCTTACGCAGTTTTGTGACATCCACGGGGTTGCCAAGGGCAAGCTCGTGCCGGTCGAACATTTGCAGGAGTGGGTGGAGCAGGGCGCGGGCTTCGCTGGCCCAAGCATTTGGGGAACTGGTCTGCCGAGGTTCGGTGCGCGCAGCGAATACTACGGCCGCGTGCAGATGGACTCTTTGCGCGCCTTGCCGTTTATGCCGGGCGTTGCCCATGCCGTCTGCGACGGATTTGCGGGAGGCGAGCCGCTGCAGACCTGCTCGCGTCAGATGTTGCAAGGCGTCTTGCAAAAGCTGGCCCAGCGTGGATGGACGCTTTGGGTGGGTATAGAGCCTGAGTTTTTCTTGTTGAATAAAAGTGCTGATGGCCAATGGCAAGTGGCAGACCGCGAAGACCGGCTGGACAAACCGTCTTACGACCTCAAGGCAATTCACCGCAACGCGGCGTTTTTGGAAGACATGCGCAGCACCCTGGTGCAACTCGGCTTTGCGTTGCAGCAGATCGACCACGAGGACGCTAGCGGACAGTATGAGATCAACTACCGATTTGACGACGCGCTGGCTGCCGCTGACCGCTACATGCTCTTCAAGATGACTGCCCACGCAGTTGCCCAAAAGCATGGCTTGGTCTTTAGCGCTATGCCCAAGCCGCTTGCCAATGCGCCTGGTAGCGGGCTGCATTTTCATCTCAGCATCACCGACGCGCAGGGACGCGCCGTTTTTGCTGACGCGCAAGGTACTCTGGGGCTAAGTACGCAGGGGCATCAATTTGCCGCTGGATTGCTACGCCATGCAGACGCTCTGGCGGCCCTCTGCGCACCCACCGTCAACAGCTACAAGCGGTTGGCCACCAGTCACAGCGCATCCGGCACGACATGGTCACCGGTCTGGAAAAGCTACGGCGACAACAACCGCACTTGTGTTGTGCGTACTGTTGCCGGGCGCATCGAGTGGCGCCTGCCTGATCCTTCTTGCAACGTCTATGCAGCCATCGCTGCAACGCTGGCTGCCGGATTGCGCGGCATCGACGAGGCGCTGGTCCCGCCTGCGCCTTGCGATGAAGACTTGTACGAACGTCGCGCTCTGGGGCGATTGATGCCGCCTCAGCTCCCCAAAAACCTTGACGAAGCCATCAACGCACTGGCCGCTGACAACTCGCTTCGACACGATTTGGGCGAGGCGTTCTGTGATGCATTTATCAGCCTCAAACGGACTGAATGGGATGCCTACTCTCAACACGTGAGCCTCTGGGAATTGGAGCGTTACGCCGACGCGTTTTAGAGCCCAAGCGATTGCAGCGCCGGGGCCATTAGCAATTTTTTGCGACGCACTTTGGTTTTTTGTTATGTGAAATTACAGCGGCGTCAACTTGTCGATTTGATTCCACTTAAGAATATCTTGTTTCGTATTGCGAAATAGTGCTTGTAACCTGTTGATTTATATTGAAAAATAAATTGTCTTATATAAGACATAAGATTAGATATGTGTCTTATATAAGACTTAAAATTGCCGCATGGGAATCAGAAATGCCCGATGCATTCGGTCCCGCCGATTTATCAACCCAGGAGTATTTACATGCCGCAATCCATCACCGAACAGTTAAGCCGTGAACAGCAAATCGCCGCTCTTGAAAAAGACTGGGCCACCAACCCGCGCTGGAAAGGCATCAAGCGCGGTTACTCTGCAGCCGATGTGGTGCGCTTGCGTGGTTCGTTTCAGGTCGAACACACTTTGGCCCGTCGTGGCGCTGAAAAGCTCTGGAATCTGGTCAACACCGAACCCTACGTCAACTGCCTCGGTGCCCTGACGGGTGGTCAGGCCATGCAGCAGGTCAAGGCCGGTGTGAAAGCAATCTATCTGTCGGGCTGGCAAGTCGCTGCCGACAACAACGAATATTCCGCCATGTACCCGGACCAGTCCTTGTACCCTGTGGACTCGGTGCCCAAGGTGGTGGAGCGCATTAACAACTCCTTTACCCGAGCCGATGAAATCCAGTGGTCCAAAGGCGTTGGTCCAGGAGACGCAGGCTATATCGACTACCACGCACCCATCGTGGCCGACGCCGAAGCCGGTTTTGGCGGTGTGCTCAACGCGTATGAACTGATGAAAGCCATGATTCGCGCCGGCGCGGGCGGCGTGCATTTTGAAGACCAGTTGGCGTCAGTTAAAAAGTGCGGTCACATGGGGGGGAAAGTGTTGGTCCCAACCACCGAAGCCGTCCAAAAGTTGATCGCAGCCCGTATGGCGGCAGACGTCTATGGCGTGCCTACTTTGGTGATCGCACGCACGGACGCCGAAGCGGCAGACCTGATAACCAGCGATTACGATGCCAACGATCAGCCGTTCCTGACTGGTGAACGCACTGCCGAAGGCTTCTACAAGACCAAAAAAGGTCTGGATCAGGCCATTTCACGGGCCGTTGCGTATGCCGATTACGCCGATCTGGTGTGGTGCGAAACCGGCACGCCCGACCTTGCGTTTGCCAAAAAGTTTGCCGATGCTGTGCATGCCAAACATCCCGGAAAAATGCTGGCCTACAACTGCAGCCCATCGTTCAACTGGAAGAAAAACCTGGACGATGCAACCATCGCCAAGTTCCAGAAAGAGCTTGGCGCAATGGGCTACAAATACCAGTTCATCACGCTGGCCGGCATCCATAACATGTGGTACCACATGTTCGATTTGGCCCAGGATTATGTCCAGCGCGGCATGACTGCGTACGTCGAAAAAGTGCAAGAACCCGAATTCGCAGCACGTGAGCGCGGCTACAGCTTCGTGTCGCATCAGCAAGAGGTTGGCACCGGTTACTTCGACGAAATCACCACAGTGATTCAGGGCGGAAAATCCAGCGTGACCGCATTGACAGGTTCGACGGAAGAAGAACAGTTCCACTAAGCCACGGACAGCCTGAACCGATTGAGCCGGGTTCCGTCATTGGAGCCCGGCTTTTTTATGTCGCTGCGCCGGCCCGGGCGGTCGGCTCGCACCGGTTAAAATGCACCAGCACGCTGCGCACAGGGGCAGCCAGTTTTTTAGTCGCACCGCCTGACGAGCAGGCAGTTTTAATGTCAGAGTAAATCGTTGCAAGTAACCGTAAAGCGCGGACTGTTGCCGCGCTTTTTGCTTTCCAAAGTCCTATCTTTCAGATCCAACCATGATTCACATTACGCTTCCCGACGGCTCACAGCGCGAATTTTCAGGCCCGGTGACAGTGGCCGACGTCGCTGCATCGATTGGCGCTGGTTTGGCCAAGGCGGCTCTGGCTGGCAAGGTACGCACGATCGATGCGCCGGCTGACGCAGCCAAAGTAGTCGATACCAGTTACCTCATGAATGAGGACAGCGCCCTTTCGATCATCACGGCCAAAGATGCTGAGGGTCTGGAGGTCATC
>CAIOLZ010000181.1 GCA_903859265.1 uncultured beta proteobacterium | reverse complement strand
CACCGGCTTGATTGACTACGACGCGCTCGAAGCCCAAGCCATTGCAGTCAAACCCAAAATGATTGTGGCGGGTTACTCCGCATACAGCCGCCATTTGGACTTCCCCCGCTTTCGTGCCATTGCCGATAAAGTTGGTGCGCTCTTGTGGGTCGATATGGCGCACTTTGCCGGCCTTGTGGCTGCGGGCTTGTACCCCAACCCCGTGCCGCATTCGGATGTGGTCACCACCACCACCCACAAAACCCTGCGCGGCCCACGCGGCGGCATGATTCTGTGCCGTGCCAATGCAGAGATCGAGAAAAAACTCAACGCCATGGTGTTCCCCGGCACCCAGGGCGGCCCGCTGATGCACGTCATCGCCGCCAAGGCGGTAGCGTTTTTGGAAGCCTTGCAGCCCGAGTTTGTGACTTACCAAAAACAAGTCATTGCCAACGCCCGCGCCATGGCAGCCGTGTTTGTCAAACGCGGCTTCGATATCGTTTCCGGCGGCACGGACAACCACCTCATGCTGGTGAGCCTGATCAACAAAGGCTTGACCGGCAAAGACGCCGACGCCGCTTTGGGCCGCGCGCACATCACCGTCAACAAAAACTCCGTTCCCAACGATCCGCAAAGTCCCTTTGTCACCAGCGGCATTCGCGTGGGCACACCGGCCATCACCACCCGCGGCTTTGGCATTGCCGAATGCGAGCAAGTCGCCACCGCCATGTGCGATGTGATGGACGCCATGGTGGGCGGCGCAAACAGTTCTGCGGTGGAAAAAGAAGTGGCTGCGCGCATCACCGCGCTGTGCAAGCGCTTTCCTGCGCCCAAGCCTTTTAACGCGTAATCAGCTCTCAAAGGCATTGCCATGGCACTCAGCGTATTCGACCTCTTCAAAATCGGCATTGGCCCATCGAGCTCCCACACCGTGGGGCCGATGAAGGCGGCGGTGATGTTTGTTGACAGGTTGCGCGCCGAAGGCCTGATCGAAAAAGTAGCGCGCGTCGAAGTGCGCATGTACGGCTCGCTGGGCGCCACCGGTAAAGGCCACGGCACCGACAAAGCCGTCATGCTGGGTCTGGAGGGCCTGTTGCCCGACAGCATTGACCCCGACACCATCGAGCCACGCCTCAAAGCCATGCGCGCGGCCGGAAAAGTTCAATTGGGCGGGTCGCACCCGATTGCTTTCAGCGAAAAGAACGACCTGACATTTCTGCGCCGAGAAGCCCTGCCCTACCATTCCAACGGCGTGAAGTTTGTCGGATTTGACGCCAGCGGCAATGTGATCAGCGAGCGGCGCTACTTTTCGGTAGGCGGCGGCTTTGTCGTCTCGCAGGAAGAAGCCGATGCGCCCACCGACGGGCCAGTCATCGTGTCCGACCCGACCACGGTCCGTTACCCTTTCAGCAGCGGCAGCGACCTGCTGGCCCTTTGTGCCGGCACGGGTTTGTCGATTGCGCAAATCATGCGCGTGAACGAACAGTCCTGGCGCACCGACGCCGAAGTGGACGCCGGGCTGGACCGCATCTGGGAGGCCATGGCCGCCTGCGTGGAGCGCGGCATCCGAACCGAAGGCCATCTGCCCGGCAATTTGCTGGTCAAGCGCCGCGCCGCGGAAACCCACCGCGCTTTGAGCAGCAAGCCCGAGCAGGCACTGAAAGACCAACTCACCATTCTGGATTTCGTCAACGTGTACGCCATGGCGGTGAATGAAGAAAACGCCGCAGGCGGGCGCGTGGTCACGGCGCCCACCAACGGTGCGGCTGGCATCATCCCGGCGGTCATGCACTATTACGAGCGCTTCGTGCCCGGTGCCAATAAGGCGGGCCTGCGCGACTTTTTGCTCACTGCGGGCGCCATCGGCCAGCTCTACAAAGAAAACGCGTCCATCAGCGGTGCCGAAGTCGGCTGCCAAGGCGAAGTCGGCGTGGCCTGTTCGATGGCCGCTGCCGGTCTTACCGCCGTGATGGGCGGCACACCCAAACAAGTGGAAAACGCCGCCGAGATCGGAATGGAACACAACTTGGGCCTGACCTGTGACCCCGTAGGCGGACGGGTGCAGATACCGTGCATCGAGCGAAACGCCATGGGATCGGTCAAAGCGCTGAACGCTTCGCGCATGGCGCTGCGCGGTGATGGCACACATTTTGTATCGCTTGACCAAGTCATCAAAACCATGCGCGATACCGGGCGGGACATGATGACAAAATACAAAGAGACGAGCCGCGGTGGCCTGGCCGTGAACGTTATTGAATGCTGAAAGCAACCCTTCTGTGAGCAACTTTTCTATCTTTTCCCTGGCCCGCAATGCCATGTCTTACCACGAAGACTGGCAAAAACAGTGGCGCAGCCCCGCACCGAAAAGCAGTTATGACGCGATCATCGTTGGCGGTGGTGGGCATGGTTTGGCAACCGCTTATTACTTGGCCAAAGAGCATGGCATGCGCAACATTGCCGTAGTGGAGCGCGGCTGGCTCGGCGGTGGCAACACGGCGCGTAATACCACTATCGTGCGCTCCAACTACCTGTGGGATGAATCCACCCACCTGTATGAAAAAGCCATGCAGCTGTGGGAAGGTTTGTCGCAAGACCTGAACTACAACACCATGTTCAGCCAGCGCGGCGTGATGAACGTGGGGCACTCGCTGCAAGACATGCGCGACATTGAGCGCCGCGTGAATGCCAATCGATTGAACGGCGTGGATGGCCTGGTGCTCACCCCGGCACAGGTGCAGGAAATTGTTCCCATCATGAACAACACCTCGCTGCGTTACCCGGTCATGGGCGCATCGTTCCAGCCCCGCGGTGGTGTGGCGCGCCATGACGCGATTGCCTGGGGTTTTGCCCGCGCTGCGGACCGGCTGGGTGTGGACATTATTCAGAACTGCGAAGTGCTTGGCATCCAGCGCGAAGGCGGTCAGGTGGTCGGCATCGAGACCACCCGCGGCACCATCAAGAGCAAAAAAATCGGTGTGGTCGCAGCCGGCCACAGCAGCGTAATTGCCAGCATGGCGGGCATCCGGTTGCCGCTGGAAAGTCACCCACTGCAGGCTTTGGTCTCGGAGCCCATGAAACCCATCATCCACACAGTTGTCATGAGCAACGCGATTCACGCGTATGTGAGCCAGTCTGACAAGGGCGATCTGGTGATTGGCGCGGGCATTGATTCCTACGTTGGCTACGGCCAGCGTGGCAGTTTCCCCATCATTGAACACACGCTGCAGGCGATTTGCGAGATGTTCCCGATCTTTCGCCGGGTGCGCATGAACCGCCAATGGGGCGGCATTGTGGACGTGTCGCCAGACGCGTGCCCCATCATTTCCAAAACCGATGTCAAAGGCCTGTACTTCAACTGCGGCTGGGGCACTGGTGGCTTCAAGGCCACGCCTGGTTCGGGTTGGGTCATGGCGCACACCATTGCACAGGACAACCCGCATCCCTTGAATGCTGCTTTTTCGCTGAACCGGTTCAATACCGGGCATTTGATTGATGAGCATGGGGCGGCTGCGGTGGCGCATTGAAGATGAACACCCCCTTCGGACGCTCACTGCGTGTAGCGCCTTTCCCCCTCAAGGGGGCGATGCCAGTGGCTCGGCAAAGCCGGTTCCACGGCATCTCTGATGGAGCCTCTTTCGTTGGGGGATGCTGCGTATGAAAGTGCGATTTCACACCCGATCGTTTGCGTTTTTTCTCTTACTGCTGCTGGTGGAGATTGGTATTGCCTTGTATGTGCATGACGGGTTTGTGCGCCCCTTTGTCGGTGATGCCTTGGTGGTGGTGCTCATGTTTTATGCGATCCGAACGGTGGTGAAAACCAATGAACGCAAGTTGTTGTTCGGTGTTTTGGGGTTTGCTTTTTGCGTGGAGATTCTTCAGTACTTTCATATTCGTGATGTCCTGAACATTCACAACCGCATTTTGCGCATCATGATTGGTGGCACGTTTGATGTGCTGGACTTGCTGGCGTACACCGCAGGTGCTGCCACAGTTTTTTTAGCGCACGGCATGGCACGTTCAAACCCTCGGTCTGTTTAATCTTTCCTATTTTTTACATTTTTCTCAACCTATTTTCTTAAGTCCCAATGCTTCAAATCACCTGCCCTTATTGCGGCCCGCGTGCCGAGAGTGAATTTAGCTGTGGTGGCGAAGCGCATATTGCGCGTCCGCTGGATACTGATGCCCTCACAGATACGCAGTGGGGCGATTACTTGTTCATGCGCAAAAACCCCAAAGGCATCCACCGCGAGCAGTGGAACCACGCAGCAGGCTGCCGCCGCTGGTTCAATGCCGAGCGCAATACGGTGACTTACCAATTCACCAAGTTCTACAAGGTGGGTGAGAACCCGGACGCTGCGCAAGCTACCCAGGGAGCGCAGGGATGAGCGTTAACCGCATCAATGGCGCCAGCGCGCGCATCAACCGCGAAAGCGCCCTATCGTTCCAGTACAACGGCCGCAACTACTCGGGCTTCGAAGGTGACACGCTGGCCTCCGCGCTGCTGGCAGCCGGTGAAAAAGTACTGTCGCGTTCCTGGAAATACCACCGCCCACGCGGCATTGTGACGAGCGGTATCGAAGAGCCCTCGGCGCTGGTGCAACTGGAGTCCGGCAAACACCTGATCCCCAACGCCAAGATGCCCGAAGTGGAGCTCTACGAGGGCATGCAGGCGCAAGGCGTCAATCCCTGGCCCAACGCCTTGAGCCGACTGCTCAGCATTAACCGCACCTTTACGCCGCTATTCCCGGCTGGTTTTTATTACAAAACATTCATGTGGCCCGCCAAGGCCTGGATGTTTTACGAGCGCTTCATTCGCAAAGCAGGTGGGTTGGGCGCATCGCCCGAAGTAGAGGACACGGATCGCTACATCCACCAAAACATCCACTGCGATTTGCTGATCGCAGGCGGCGGCGTGGCAGGGCTGGCAGCCGCACTGGCCGCCGGTCGCAGTGGCGCTCGCGTGATTTTGGCCGAATTGCAAAGTTCGCTCGGTGGCAGTGCGCATCGTCTGCCCGGTACCATAGACGGACTCACCCCGTCTGATTGGGTCAAAAAAGCCCAAGCCGAACTCGCCACCATGCCTGAGGTGCGCATCATCCAACGGGGTGTGGTGTTCGGCTACCACGACCACAACTTCCTCACCATTCGCGAGTCACTCACAGACCATTTGCCGCTTGCGCAGCGCAAAGGATTCCGTGAACGCCTGTGGCGCGTGCGCGCAAACCAGGTGGTACTGGCCACCGGCGCGCACGAACGCCCTTTGGTTTTTGGCAACAACGACCTGCCTGGCATCATGCTTTCGAGCGCCATGGCGGACTATGTTGCGCTTTACGGCGTGCTGGTGGGCAAGCAAATTGCGCTGCTGACCAATAACGACACCGCCTATGCAGACGCGCTCATTTTGAAAAACGCCGGTGCGCAGGTCACGGTGGTGGACGTGCGCGCCGGAAATTCGGTGGTGGGCGGTCATGTGCAAAAAGCCCATGACGCGGGCGTCAATGTGCTGCGCGGCTACGTACCCCTGCAGGCCGATGGTGGCGCAGCAGTCACTTCGGTCACCGTGCAACAACAAGTCGGCGACAAAGCCAATGGCCAGAAACGCACGCTGAACGTGGACACGATCGGCATGGCCGGCGGCTGGAACCCGGCCATTCACCTGTTCTCGCACTCGGGCGGCAAGGCCCAATGGAGCGACACGCTGGTGTGCTTTATGCCGGGCGCGCCCATGGCCAACCAGTTCAGCGTAGGGGCCTGCAACGCAACTGCAACACTTGCCAGCACCATGGCCGAGGCCAGCCGCGCCGGGGCTGCTGCTGCCAGGCAAGCTGGCTTTGCGGCCAGTGAGAGCAGCTACAGCGTGGTCGAGCCCAGCAATGAGGCGATTGCACCCTTCTGGATTGCTGAGACCGGCGAAAAAGTCTCGCGCCGCGCCAAAGCGTTTGTGGATTACCAAAACGACGTGGGCGCAGCCGATATTGAGCTGGCCATTCGCGAAGGGTTTGAATCGATCGAGCACATCAAGCGCTACACCGCCATGGGTTTTGGCACCGACCAGGGCAAGCTGGGCAATATCAACGGCATGGCACTCGCTGCGCGTGCGCTGAACAAACCCATTGCGCAGGTAGGCACCACCACCTTCCGGCCCAACTACGTGCCTATCAGTTTTGGCCTGTTTGCAGGCTTGGAGCGCGGGGATTTGTTTGATCCCATCCGCAAAACCAGCGCACATGCACAGCATGTCGCTGCCGGTGCGCCGTTTGAAGACGTGGGGCAATGGAAGCGGCCTTGGTATTTCCCTAAGCCTGGTGAAGACATGCACAGCGCAGTCAACCGCGAAGTGCTGGCCGTGCGTAACAGTGTGGGCATCATGGACGCTTCCACGCTGGGCAAGATTGATATTCAGGGGCCCGACGCTGCCAAGCTGCTGAACTGGCTTTACACCAACCCGTGGCTCAAGCTCGAAGTGGGCAAAGCGCGTTACGGTTTGATGCTCGACGAAAACGGCATGGTGTTTGACGACGGCGTGACCGTGCGCTTGGCACAAGACCGCTTCTTGATGACCACCACCACAGGCGGCGCAGCGCGGGTGCTGTCCTGGATGGAACGTTGGGTGCAAACCGAGTGGCCGGATATGCAGGTCTTCATGACCTCGGTGACCGACCAGTGGAGCACCTTTGCCGTAGCGGGCCCCAAGAGCCGCGCCGTGGTGGAAAAACTGTGCAAAGACGTGGATTTATCTTCTGCCGCATTCCCCTTCATGAGCTACCGCGAAGGCACGGTGGCGGATGTGAAAGCGCGCATCATGCGCATCAGCTTCTCGGGCGAGTTGTGCTTTGAGGTGAATGTGCCCAGCAACGCGGGCGCGCATGTGTGGAAGGCCTTGATGGAGGCGGGCAAGGAGTTTGGCATCACGCCGTATGGCACTGAGGCCATGCACGTGTTGCGCGGCGAGAAAGGTTACATCATCGTAGGGCAAGACACCGACGGGTCGATGACGCCGTTTGATCTGGGCATGGGCGGCATGGTCTCTAAAACCAAAGACTTTTTGGGCCGCCGCTCCTTGAGCCGCAGCGACACTGCCGGCGCCAATCGCAAGCAACTGGTCGGCCTGCTCACGCAAGACCCCAGCGTCGTTTTGCCCGAGGGCGCACAACTCACGGCGCTGGAAAAAATCGGTACGCCTTCAGTTGCGGCGCCCGTGCCCATGGTCGGGCATGTCACGTCGAGCTACTTTAGCCCCACGCTCAAACGTTCCATCGCCATGGCGGTGGTGCGCGACGGTCACCAAAAAACGGGGCAGACAATTTATGCCGCGCTCGCCGACGGTCGCCATGTTGCAGCCACGATTGGCAGCCCCGTGTTCTATGACCCGGAAGGAAAACACCACCATGACTAATGTGACTCTGGAAAGCCCGCTGGTGAATATTGCGCGGCTGGGCAAGCGCGAATTGACGGTCGATGGGCGCAACTGCTGGCTCGATGAAATCGCGTTGCAAGACATGCTCAATATCCGGGGCAATGCAGCAGATCCGCGTTTTGTGCAAGCTGTGGCTAGCGTGTGCGGTTTAGAGCTTCCCGTGAAGGCCAACACAGCCAGCCTGGGTGCGCAGCGCCAATTGCTCTGGCTCGGGCCAGACGAATGGCTGCTCAAAGTGGCCGGTGGCGAGGGTGACGCGATCGAATCCGCTTTGCGCGCTTCCTTGCAGGGCCAGCACTTCTCGGTGGTGCAGGTCGGTAGCGGCAACACCACCTTGGCGCTTGAGGGCCCTGCGTCAGCGGACTTGCTGTCACGCGGTTGCCCGCTGGATTTGCATTCCCGCATTTTCAAAGACGGCGCTCTGGCCCAAAGCCACATTGCCAAAGCCAACGTGACGATTCTGTGCCTGCAGGCCGGGCAACGTTTCGAAGTAACCGTGCGCCGCAGTTTTGCCGACTACCTCTTCCGCTGGCTGTGCGAAGCGGGCACTTGAGATTGCAGACTTTGCTTTGCAACATTTGCGACGCGCTCTTGGTTGGTCGGCAGGGGCCGGTAGGCAATTTCCTGCGTGTCCCCCGCCCTTCGGGCTCCTCCTTTACCTACGGAAATCGCCTACCGGCCCCTGCTCGCAGCTACGCGGTTGAGGTTCCTCCAAAAGCCTGCAGCCATATGCACTAAGTGCGTCCGCGCGGCGACTCAAGCGAACCAGATAATGCACATGCACTACTTTTTAGGAATAGATACCGGCGGCACGTTTACCGATGCCGTGCTGCTGGACGCCACCAGGCAGGTCGTAGCCGCTGCCAAAAGCCTGACCACGCGATTTGATCTGGCGCTGGGCATTGCCGCAGCGCTCGACAAATTGCCGCAAGATGCGCTCGATAGCGTGTGCCTGGTGTCGCTTTCAACGACGCTGACCACCAACTCGGTGGTGGAAGGCAAGGGCTCGCCGGTTTGCGTTTTGCTGGCGGGTTACGACGAGGCCCAGATCAAGGCCAGTGGGCTGATTGCGCTTTTGGGATCGGACGCCATCGTGTCGCTACCCGGCGGCCATGATGCCGGTGGCAACCCCATTACCGCACTGGATGAAGCCGCGTCGCGCGAGGCCATCGTGCGGCACGCGCCACGCATCAGCGCCTTCGCCATTTCTGCCAGCTTTGCGGTGCGCAATCCGGCACACGAACTGCAACTGCGGGCCTGGGTCAAAGAGCTGACCGACAAACCGGTGACCTGCGGCCACGAGCTTGCCTCCAGCCTGGGCGCACCGCGGCGCGCGGTGACGGTGGCGCTCAACGCTCGCATGATCTCGCACGTCAAGGCCCTGATCGACTCGGTGACGCGCACCTTGCGTGCGCGCCGCATCGATGCGCCACTGATGATCGTCAAGGGCGACGGTACGCTGATCAACGCCCACAGCGCACTGGCACGTCCGGTGGGTACGGTGTTGTCCGGCCCGGCGGCCAGCGTGATCGGCGCTTGTGCCCTCAGCGGGAAACGCAACGCAATCGTGGCCGACATGGGCGGCACCACCACCGACATTGCCGTAGTGCGCAATGGGCAACCCGAACTCAGCGTGGACGGCGCACTGATCGGTGACTGGCGGCCCATGGTGGAGGCGGTGAAGGTGTATTCCATCGGCCTGGGCGGGGACAGCGAGGTGCGCTTTCTCGGCGGCAAAGGTCTGGCTATCGGACCCAGACGTGTGGTCCCGTTGAGCCTGCTGGCCCACGAGCATCCGCACATCCTGACCGTGCTGCAGCACCAGCAAAGCGAGTCGCCGCACGCCAGCCAGATCCGCTTTGCCATCCGGCTCCAAAGCGACGAAGCGCTCATCAGCCGGCTGGCCGACGATGAGCTGGGCGCCTGGCAGAAACTTGAAAAAGGTCCGATCGACCTGGAGCGCGCCAACATGGAAGACCGGCCGCTGGCACGCGCGCTGGCACGGCTGGAGCGCAAGGGGCTGGCGATCTACAGCGGCTTTACGCCCAGTGACGCAGCCCACGTTCTGGACATGGCGACCCATTGGAACAAGGAGGCGGCAGTACTCGGCGCGCGCATCTGGGCGCGGCAGATGCGCTACATGTACGGCCTTGGCACCTGGGCGCTGGGGGACGAAATTGCCCCTTCGCGCCAGGTGGTGGACATGGTCATCGCCACCATCTGCCAGAAGCTGATCGAAGCCGGCTTGAACGATGCCGGACAAATGAATGAAAGCCGCGCCGGCAATATGGCGGAGCTCCTGACCCAGATGGCATTGCAAAGCGGCGGGGCTGCCTGCACACCCCAAAAACCACCGGCAGGGCAAACCGCCCTCGACGGCCACACGCAAGTGTTCCAACTGCGCTTCGCTCCTGACTTGCCGCTGGTTGCAGTGGGCGCGCCAGCGGCGAGCTATTACCCCGAGGTTGCCAGAGGATTGGGCATGCAACTGGTGGTACCGCCCCACGCAGAGGTGGCCAATGCCGTCGGCGCGGTACTGGGCGAGGTGTCGCAACGGGTGCATATCACCGTCACGCAGCCGGTCAAAGGAACATTCCGGGTTTTCAGCCGCTTCGGCCCCAAAGACTTTGTGGGACTGGCTCCTGCGCTGGCCTGCGCGCGCGAACTGGCGCAGACCGAGGCCCATGCCAACGCGCTGGAGGCGGGTGCTGCCAGCGTGGAGGTGCGCTTCAGCCAGAAAGACAACAACGTGAACAACGACATCGACGGCAATATGTTTTTTGAAGCCGTTGTCACCGCAACCGCTTATGGCCCGCCCCTGACTTCCAAATCAGCGCGAAACTACTAAGTCTGCCGTGTCAGCCATAACAACACCTTCACGTACTCAAATTGCACAGGCGCTGGCAGCCCACGGCCTGCGCTTGCGCGGTGGCTGGACGCCGGCCCCGGGTGACTCCCTGCCGCAGTTGCCAAACGGCAAGTCCGCAGCGGTGGTTTGGATGGTGGGCATGGCAGGGTCCGAATGCTGGCCGGCGTTTTCGGCATCCAAATTTTTTACCGACGGGCTGCCGCATCCCATGGACCGATGGTCTGCACATATTGGCGATGCGATGGCACAGCGCTGGAGCGGTCTGGCGCTGTACCCATCCGATGGCCCGCCTTACCACCCGTTTCAGCAGTGGGCCAACCGCAGCGAGCCCACGCAAAGCAGCCCGATGATGCTGCGCATCCACCCCGAATACGGGCTGTGGCACGCCTACCGTTTTGCGCTGGCTTTACCGTTTCTGCGCGCCGGCGATTTGGAGCAAACGGATTTAGAGCGACAGCCAATGCACACAGACCTCTGCCTGCAATGCGACGGCCAGCCTTGCCTGAATGCCTGTCCGGTGGAGGCCTATACCGCCAACGGTTTTTTAGTCAACGCCTGCGCCAGCCACCTGCACCGCCCAGAGGGCAAAGACTGCATGGAATCGGGCTGCAAGGCACGCCTGGCCTGCCCGGTGGGTGAGGATTTCCACTACACAAAAGCACATGCACAATTTCATATGCGGGCGTTTGCGGCAAGCCATTCTTAGTGGGGAAATGGTCGGTCCCACCACCGACGCCCATTTGCAAACGATAGTCGCAATTGAACCGTCACGAGCCTACGCCCTGAATACACTTTGTCGGTTTGCCACGAGGCACAATCTCTTCACACTTTCCAAGTCCCCTAGGAGCAAAGCGCAAAAATGGCCAAATTTCCTGAACGCGCCAAAGTTGTCATCATCGGTCAAGGCGGCATCGTCGGTGCTTCTGTGGTGCACCACCTGATCGAACGTGGCTGGGACAACATTGTTGGCATCGACAAGTCCGCCATCCCCACCGACATTGGCTCCACCGCGCACGCTTCTGATTTTTGCTTCAACACGATGCACGATCAGATGACGATTTTCACCACCAAGTACAGCATCGACTTTTATGACAAAAGGGGGCGCTACGAACGCATAGGCGGGCTTGAAGTCGCGCGGGTGGGTGATGACGAGCGCATGCAAGAACTCCAGCGCCGCCTGGCTTCAGGCAAGGCGTTTGGCAACCGCGTGGAGATGATCACCCCCGCACAAGCGAAGGCCAAATTTCCGCTGCTTGAAGAAAGCATGATCCAAGGTGCCTTGTGGGATCCCGATGCGGGACTGGTGAAACCGCGTTCCCAAATGGTGGCGGGCGAACTGGTGGATGAAGCCATCGCTTCGGGCAAACTGGCCTCGTTTGCCAATACTGCCTGCACCGGACTGCGCATAGAGAACGGTCGCATTGTGGGCGTGGAAACCACCAAAGGTTTTATCGCTGCCGAATACGTGGTGGTGTGCGCCGGTTTGTGGGGCCGCCTGATTGCGGGCATGGCGGGTGAAGACTTGCCCATCATGCCGGTGGATCACCCGCTCACATTTTTCAAACCGTATTTGGAGTTTGCCAACACGGGTAAAGACATTGGCTACCCGCTCTTGCGTGACCAAGGCAACTCCGCTTATCTGCGCGACACTGGGGACCCCAAAACGCCCGAGGGCGGACAAATCGAATGGGGCTATTACGAAGAAAAGAATCCGCGCATGTGCCACCCGCGCGATCTGCTTGAAAAAGAGCAAGCGCGCCTGTCACCTTCGCAGCGCGATCTGGAGCTGGAGCAAATCATGGCGCCATTAGAGCGGGCCATGGAACTCACCCCCATCTTGGCCGAGCTGGGCTATGACGAGAAGTATTCCTTCAACGGATTGCTGCAGGTGACCACCGACGGCAACCCCTCGATTGGTGAATCGTCGAAAGTGCGCGGCCTGTGGTATGCCGAAGCCGTGT
>CAIOLZ010000180.1 GCA_903859265.1 uncultured beta proteobacterium | reverse complement strand
GCACATTCAAAGAGCCTACCGCTGCCATGCCGGCAGTGATGCCGTTGATCACTTCAACGCGAATGCCGCTTGCCTGCATTTCCTCGACTTCTTCACCGCCGCGGCCGAAAAGGAAAGGGTCGCCGCCCTTGAGCCGCACCACCTGATGACCTTCAATGGCAGCTGCCACCATGAGTTTTTCAATGAAAGTTTGCGGTGTGGATTTGCAACCTCCGCGTTTGCCCACACGAACAATTCGAGCTTGCGGGTTGGCGAATTCCACCACTGCCTCACTGACCAGATCGTCCACGAACAGCACGGTGGCACGTTGAATTGCTTTCAAGGCCTTGAGCGTCAAAAGCTCAGGGTCGCCGGGTCCGGCGCCTACCAGGACAACCGTGCCAGGTGCCAAATAGTGTTCTGTGGGCTGTGTCATGGGGTTTTTGTTTCGCGCATTGTTGAAGCTATATGCAAAATTTGCGCCACTTGCGCTTGAATGGGCGTGGGAACAGGCGTATCCCCTCGCAATACCGCCAGGATGTACGAAGCGGTGCGTGCCGGATCGGTCGTTGACGGCACATCCGGAAGTGCCGTCAACGTGCCGCTCTGATGCTCAACGGCAGGCTGCGCGATACCGCGGATAAATGCCTGCATGCCGGGCGCGCGCCGCGGGTCGGCCACCGCCTCGCCCTCGGTGCCGCGCAATAGCAATGCGTTGGATTGCATCATCGTTAGCGTTTGCGCCATCGAAATAGCGTACTCCGGATGGGTGTAGCTCGTGACCAGCAGGCAAGGCCCATCGCAGGGATTCATCAATTTGACCAGGCTGTGGGCCGAATTGCGCAGACCGACCACACGTCTGGCGTCCAGCAGGGCCTGCAAGCGGATGTGGAAAAGTGCGGTAGGAAAAAAGGCAACCGACCCCGGCGGTACGACATGCAGGTCCTGCGCGATAGGTAATGCCAACGCAGCGAATACGTCCGATGTAAAAACCCGGTTGGACTCGGTCGCCGTGCCATGGACGACAACCGAATGCCCTTCTCGTGCCACCAGCAAGGCCAGCAATGGTGTCAGCACGGGTAGCTTGCGTGCGCCGTTGTAACTCGGGATGACCACGGTCGGCCGGTCAATGCCAGGTGTCGGGATCCGCGCAATGCGCGCATATATTGCGTCCAGGAAACCGGCCATCTCACCAGCGCTTTCACCCTTGATGCGCATTGCGAGGCAAAAAGCTCCTATCTCCAGATCGCTTACGTCGCCGTCAAGAATCTGACCAAACATGTCAGTCGCCTGCTCTCGTGTCAGATCCCGCGCGCCCGCCTTGCCACGCCCGATTTCCTTGATGTATTTGCCGATGCCCATCCGGTCATTGTCGATCAATCCCGATGACTTTGCGCCATGGGCTTATTCGTCGGCCCAGGCGTGCGTAGATGCCCCCATCACATTTTGATCAAGACGGGTAGGGCTGTTCTGCGCACTATCACGCAGCCCCTGTGCGCAAAGCCAACCCAAAAAGGATTAAACCCAAATGGACAAAACATCGAATTTCCGCGTATCTCCCGATAGCGCCAGCCAGCCTCTGCAAGTCGTGCTCGGCAGCCAGACGATCAAAGCCTTTGTGGCCGCACCTAAAGAATTCAAGGTTATCGGCATTGTTCGGATGGGCATGGAGTTCGGTTTGCTGGCGACGACCTCCAACGGTCACTATGTACGGGTCAACGGATCCCGGGTTGAGCCGCTTGATAGTGCAACCGTAGAGGCCGCCATCCAATTGACACGCACCAGTGGACGCGGCGAATCCTATGCAGCGAGCAGATCAGCGACCCCGGTCGCTTCCCCTTCGGTTATTGTTCGCAAGCGCCGCCGACTCTCGGTCGAGACCATGCGCGTTGTGCGCGAACCTATGGGGGATCAGCGACTGGCCGCCTGATTCGCATTCCCGCATCGATAAAAAGTCACCTTCGCGGTGACTTTTTTCATTTTTGGATGTCGAACTGCGTCATCTAAACTTCAGCGCTATGGTCAAACGATTCGGCGAAAAAATGTGGGTGCTCGGGATTGAGTCTTCCTGCGACGAAACAGGCGTTGCGTTGGTGGAAATGCAAATACATCCAGATTCCGCGCCGCTACCCGTTCTCAAGGGGCATGCGCTGCACAGCCAGATTGCAATGCACCAGGCTTACGGAGGCGTTGTCCCGGAACTTGCCAGTCGGGACCATATCAGGCGGGTTTTGCCGCTTGCTCGCCAGGTGCTGGAGCTTGCAGCATGTTCATTGGACGATGTTGACGTTGTGGCCTATACGCGCGGCCCCGGCCTGGCGGGTGCGCTGCTCGTGGGAGCCGGGGTGGCATGCGCACTTGCCGCAGCGCTGGACAAACCGGTACTAGGCGTTCATCACCTCGAAGGTCATTTGTTGTCGCCTTTTTTAAGCGATTCGCCGCCTTCTTTTCCATTCATCGCTTTGCTGGTTTCGGGTGGTCATACGCAGTTGATGCGGGTTGACGGCGTCGGACGCTACAAGTTGCTGGGTGAATCCATCGACGATGCGGCGGGAGAAGCGTTTGACAAGTCCGCAAAGCTGATGGGGCTGGCCTATCCGGGCGGTCCGCTGCTGGCAAAAATGGCGGCTCACGGCAACCCCCGCGCTTACGATTTGCCGCGCCCCTTGTTGCACAGTGACAACCTGGATTTTTCATTTGCGGGATTGAAGACGGCGGTGCTGGTTCAATCTCAAAAAATTCTGGCGAGCTGGGGTGTTGCTGCGTTCGAGGCCTTGCCGGAGTCCGTTCAGTGTGACCTCGCCGCGTCAACCCAGGCCGCCATCGTGGATGTGCTGGTCAAAAAATCCTTGAAGGCGCTATCCAATGAAAATTTGAATCGGCTCGTGGTGGCGGGGGGCGTGGGTGCCAATGCCGCTTTGCGCAGCCAACTTAACGCGGAATGTGCAAAGCGCGGCTTTCAGGTTCATTATCCTGAAGTGCATTTATGCACAGACAACGGTGCCATGATTGCAATGGCAGCGGCCATGCGATTGCAAAGCGGGCAACAGAAGGCCAACCGTGAATACGCATTTGACGTAAAACCGCGCTGGCCTTTGGACGCCCTTTAGACGACTGCCGGATCTGTTACTGAATTTCCAGTGCCACGGATTTGTCAACCGGTGCTTTTTTAGCCAGTTTCAACCGTAAAACGCCATTTTCCAGCTTGGCTTCACTAAGGTTGGCATCAATTTCCGTTGGAAATTCGTAGGCCACCCGGTAGCTTCGTGGGGCGCCCTCTTTGGTTTGCAGCCGTATCGCTGCGCTGTCGATAGAGATGCTCAGCTTGTCTTTTGAAATGCCTGGCAGGTCCAGTACAAGGTAAAAGGCACCTTCGTCCTGTGAATAAACTGGTGCGGACTGCGAAGCTGTGTGAACCACATTGCTCAGAAACTGATCCCAACCAAGACCGGTATGCACTATTGGGCGGCGACTAAATCGCGGTTGTTGAACTGAAAAATACATCGTGAACTCCTTGTCAGTACGAAGCGCTCACCGCGAGCGCCGCATGCCAGTCACCTGATGTTTTGCAAAAAAATTTCAAGTCAAGCCTAGGCACTTTATTTGTGGTGACAGGGCCTTGAAAACTGGAGGCTTTGCGGCATCTGCGGCCTTGACGAACAATCTTCTTGCACCCCTGAACCATCAATTCTGGGCGTGCACCTCTATCGAGCTATAATCGATGGGCTAACCCAAGGGTTGGCGCACGTGAGAAGCAGTTCCAGCATTTCACGCAAGTTCATAAACCGGAGCGGCCTTGTGGCCGAATCCAAACCACCAGGAAAATCATATGATTGCATCCAGCATCAAAGCTGCCGTTGTGAAAGACAATGCCCGTAAAGCCGGTGATACCGGGAGCCCGGAAGTTCAAGTTGCATTGCTGACAGCGCGCATTAACGAACTGACACCCCATTTCAAGACCCACGCAAAAGACCACCATGGCCGCCGTGGGTTGCTGCGTATGGTGAGTCGCCGCCGCAAATTGTTGGACTACTTGAAAGACAAGGACGCTGACCGGTACACGGCGCTGATCAACAAGTTGAGCTTGCGTAAATAAGCGATTTACCAGATGAACGGCGCCTGAGTTAGGTTACTAGCTCAGGCGTTTTTTACTTCGGATTCGGCAAAAGCAGTACGAAGCTGTGTCATTCCAAAGAAATTTCTGGAGTTTCTTTGGAATGGCATCGTGGACTGTGATGTTGATCCGGGCTTGGGTACGGTGGCCTGCACCTGCCAATTTTTCCGATATCAATGGAGACAGACGATGACGATGTTTAAAAAAGTTAGCAAAACGTTTCAGTGGGGCCAGCACAAGGTCACGATGGAAACAGGTGAAATTGCGCGCCAGTCCACGGGCGCAGTGCTGTTGGACATGGATGGCACAGTGGTTCTTGCAACAGTCGTAGCGAAGACCGAAGGTAAACCCGGACAGGACTTTTTCCCGCTCACGGTGGACTACCTCGAAAAGAGTTACGCAGCCGGAAAAATTCCCGGCAGTTTTTTCAAGCGGGAAGGTCGGCCCAGTGAATTTGAAACCCTGACCAGTCGCCTGATTGACCGTCCGATTCGTCCTTTGTTCCCAGAAGGTTTTTTCAACGAAGTCCACGTTGTAATTCACACCGTATCACTCAATCCGGAAGTGGATGCCGACATCGCCGCCATGATCGCGGTCAGCGCGGCACTTTCCATCAGCGGCGTGCCTTTCAATGGGCCAATTGGCGCGGCCCGCGTGGGCTATGTCAACGGTGAATATGTGTTGAACCCCGGCCAAACCCAGCGCAAGGATTCGATTCTTGACCTCGTGGTTGCAGGCACCGAATCTGCCGTTTTGATGGTGGAATCCGAGGCCCAGCAACTCTCTGAAGAAGTGATGTTGGGTGCTGTGGTCTATGGGCACCAGCAGGGCAATATTGCCATCAACGCCATCCATGAACTCGTGCGCGACGCCGGTAAACCGGTTTGGGATTGGAAGGCTCCGGCCAAAGACGAAGCAATGATTGCCAAGATAGACGCTCTGGCCAAAGACAAACTGGTTGCAGCCTACCAAATCCGCAACAAGCAATCGCGTACCCAGGCGTGCCGCGCCGCGTATTCTGATGTGATGGCGGCTTTGAAGGCAGAGGGTGCGGCGTTCGACAGCGTGGCGGTAGAAGGCCTGTTGTTCGAAATTGAAGCCAAGATTGTGCGCAGCCAAATTCTTGCTGGCGAGCCCCGCATTGATGGCCGTGACACACGCACTGTGCGCGCCATTGAAATTCGCAACGGCGTGTTGCCGCGCACCCACGGCTCCGCACTGTTTACGCGTGGCGAAACCCAGGCTTTGGTCGTAACAACGCTCGGTACAGAGCGCGATGCGCAGCGTATTGATGCACTCAGCGGTGACTACGAAGACCGCTTCATGCTGCACTACAACATGCCTCCGTTTGCTACCGGCGAAACAGGGCGCGTGGGTACGCCAAAACGTCGTGAAATCGGCCACGGCCGTTTGGCCAAGCGGGCACTGGCGGCCTGCCTGCCATCCAAGGAAGATTTCCCCTACACCATGCGTGTTGTGTCGGAAATTACCGAGTCCAATGGTTCGTCCTCCATGGCTTCGGTGTGCGGCGGTTGCTTGTCTCTGATGGACGCTGGCGTGCCCATGAAGGCCCACGTGGCCGGCATCGCGATGGGTCTGATCAAGGAAGACAATCGCTTCGCGGTATTGACCGACATTTTGGGCGATGAGGACCATTTGGGCGACATGGACTTCAAAGTTGCCGGTACCACCAATGGCATTACCGCGCTCCAAATGGATATCAAGATCCAGGGTATCACCAAGGAGATCATGCAAGTTGCGCTGGCGCAAGCCAAGGAAGCCCGCATGCACATTCTTGGCAAGATGCAAGAGGCGATGGCTCAAGCCAAGACTGAAGTGTCCAACTTCGCGCCGCGTTTGTTCACGATGAAAATCAACCCTGAAAAAATCCGTGACGTGATCGGCAAGGGTGGAGCAGTGATTCGCGCCTTGACTGAAGAAACCGGAACGCAGATCAACATTGAGGAAGACGGCACGATCACCATCGCGTCAAGCGACCCCGCCAAGGCGGAAGAAGCCAAGCGCCGCATTGAACAAATTACTGCGGAAGTTGAAATCGGTAAGGTTTACGAAGGCCCGATCACCAAAATTCTTGACTTCGGCGCGCTGGTGAATTTGTTGCCAGGCAAAGACGGGTTGTTGCACATCAGCCAGATCGCTCATGAGCGGGTTGAGAAGGTGACAGACTATTTGTCCGAAGGGCAAATCGTCAAAGTCAAGGTGCTCGAGACCGATGAGAAAGGTCGCATCAAACTTTCAATGAAAGCTTTGATAGACCGCCCAGCTCAAAACGCGGAACAACAATAAGAATTGCCACGGTGTGATTCGACGATGCAGGCTATTGAAATAGTGACTTTTGGCGGCCCGGACGTACTGTCTCTGGCAGAACGCGCGGAGCCGGCCTGTGGTGAGGGCGAGCTGCTGATTCGCGTGCACGCCAGTGGCGTCAACCGTCCCGACGTGCTGCAGCGGTCCGGCGCTTATCCGCCTCCGCCAGGGGCGTCGGATATTCCGGGGCTCGAAGTGGCCGGCATTATTGAGGACGGTGATAGCCAGGCCTTGCAGTTTGCCGGGTTGGCCGTGGGGGACCGTGTGTGCGCATTGGTGTCGGGCGGCGGTTACGCACAGCGCTGTGTGGCACCTGTTGCACAGTGTTTACCCATTCCTGCCGGGCTGTCCTTTGTCGAAGCAGCGGCTTTGCCTGAAACTTTCTTCACGGTTTGGAGCAATGTGTTTGACCGCGGCCGTTTGGTTGCGGGTGAAACATTGCTGGTTCAGGGCGGCACCAGCGGCATCGGTGTGACGGCGATTCAAATGGCCAAGGCGCTCGGTGCCAGGGTTATTGCGACCGCCGGCAGCGATGCAAAGTGCCAGGCTGTCGTTGAACTGGGTACCGACGCCGCTATCAATTACAGGAAGCAGGACTTTGAGGTTGAAGCCAGGCGCCTGACGGACGGGCGTGGTGTCGATGTGATCCTCGATATGGTGGCTGGTGCCTATGTTGCCAAAGAGGTGAATTGCCTGGCTGAAGATGGGCGGTTGGTGATCATCGCCGTGCAGGGCGGCACGCAGAGCGAACTTAACGCGGGTCTGGTTTTGCGCAAACGCTTGTCGATTACCGGCTCCACCTTGCGCCCGAGACCGATCGCTTTCAAGGCTGCGATTGCGCGGGCGCTGCTGAAAAACGTGTGGCCGCTCTTGGAAAATGGGCAGATCAAACCAGTCATTCACAGTGTTTTCCGGGCAGCTGACGCTGCGCAGGCGCATAGTTTGATGGAATCCAATTTGCACATCGGAAAAATAGTTCTGGACTGGCAAACGGTATGAAAAAACTGATTGCTGGCAACTGGAAAATGAATGGCCTGCGCGATTCCAACGCTGCGCTGTTGGCTGCTTTGACAGGCAGTTCCAGACATTGGCAATGCGATGTCGCAGTGTGCGTTCCGTCTGTTTATCTGCAGCAAGTGCGCGATTTGGTTGCCGGTACTGATTTGAGCTGCGGTGCACAGGACGTGTCGGCGCATGAGTCCGGTGCCTACACCGGCGAAATTTCTGCCGATATGTTGCGCGACCTGGGTGTGCGGTATTCCATCGTCGGGCACTCAGAACGGCGGCACTACCATGGCGAAACCGATGCCTTAGTTGCATTGAAAGCGCAGCGCGCCCTCGCTTGCGGGATCACTCCGATTGTGTGCGTAGGTGAAACTCTCGCAGAGCGTGAGTCGGGACAGACTGAAGATGTGGTCAGGCGACAACTGGCTGCGGTGATTCACGCAAACGGGCACTGTATCAGTGAAATTGTGGTCGCCTATGAGCCAATTTGGGCCATCGGCAGCGGCAAAACTGCCACACCTGAAATGGCGCAGCAGGTCCATGCGGTGCTGCGCATGCAGCTCAATGCTGCCAGTCAGATGGCGCAACGAATTCGTATTTTGTACGGCGGTAGCATGAATGCGACCAACGCCCGCAGCCTGTTGGCGCAACCTGATATTGACGGGGGCCTGGTGGGTGGTGCGTCGCTCAAGGCCGATGATTTTTTATCCATTATTGCGGCCGCGTATTAGCGGTCTCCTGTATTCGATTTAGGAGTTTGGTATGAATGCTTTGGTAACGATTATTTTGACAGTGCAGATGCTGTCGGCCCTGGTCATGATTGGATTGATCCTGGTACAGCACGGAAAAGGTGCTGACATGGGCGCGGCGTTTGGAAGCGGGGGCTCGGGCAGCTTGTTTGGTGCATCAGGCAGCGCCAATTTCCTGTCGCGCACTACCGCGGTGCTGGCGACCGTGTTTTTTGTCTGTACGCTGGCACTCGCCTACTTCGGCAACATCCGGCCAACGGCTTCCGGCAGCGTTCTTGATGGGGCCGCCAGCGCTGTTCCGGCAGTTGCCGCGCAATCTGCGCCAGCAAGCGCGCCGGCATCTGGTGCTGCGCAAATTCCTTCCAAGTAATTGCCATTTCGCGCTCAATGGAGAAGCGAATTCAGGGTAAACTCTAAGTCGGTCAAGCGCGCTGAACTCCACGCTGCACTCCAATGAGGTGGGTTGAGCGAATTTGATTGAAAAGCACCGCCGTCGTGGTGAAATTGGTAGACACGCTATCTTGAGGTGGTAGTGGCGAAAGCTGTGCGAGTTCGAGTCTCGCCGACGGCACCAACTAATGCATCAGTCCGTGTGCTGGATTGAAAATTTAACGGTGAACAGAGTCCAAGATGAATTTAGATCAATATCTTCCCGTCCTGTTGTTCATCTTGGTTGGCATAGGCATCGGTGTCGTACCTCAGGTACTTGGATATGTTCTGGGTCCCAACAGACCGGACGCTGCCAAAAACTCCCCCTACGAATGCGGCTTTGAGGCATTTGAAGACGCACGCATGAAGTTCGACGTTCGCTACTACCTTGTGGCGATTCTCTTCATCCTGTTTGACCTGGAAACCGCCTTTCTCTTCCCCTGGGCTGTGTCGCTCAAGGACATTGGCATTACTGGTTTTTTGATCGGTGTGGAGTTCGTGGCCGTCCTGACCATCGGATTTGTTTATATGTGGAAAAAGGGTGCCCTCGATTGGGAGTAATGCAATGATTGAAGGTGTACTCAAAGAAGGTTTTGTCACAACGAGCTATGACTCGGTGGTGAACTGGGCCAAGACTGGCTCCATCTGGCCGATGACGTTCGGATTGGCTTGCTGCGCCGTTGAAATGATGCATGCGGCTGCAGCCCGGTATGACATTAGCCGTTTTGGCTCCGAGGTCTTCCGTGCGAGCCCGAGGCAGTCGGATTTGATGATTGTTGCCGGTACGTTGTGCAACAAGATGGCGCCAGCATTGCGCAAAGTCTATGACCAGATGTCGGAGCCGCGTTGGGTAATCAGCATGGGTTCCTGTGCCAATGGTGGCGGTTACTACCACTACAGTTACTCAGTGGTGCGCGGATGTGACCGCATTGTTCCCGTGGATGTTTATGTGCCAGGGTGCCCGCCCACGGCGGAGGCGCTGATTTACGGAATTTTGCAACTCCAGCAAAAAATCCGGCGCACTGAAACCATTGCCCGCGCCTGAGGAGTTGCATGACCCAATATTCAGTTTCCCCGGAAGCGACGCGTGACGCAATTGTTTCGGCGTTAGGCGACAAAGTTCGAAGTATCAATATCGGGTTGGGTGAAGTCACCGTGGTGGTGGCTGCTGCTGACTACCACGCTGCCGCCGAGTTGCTGCGCGATTCGCGCGAATGTCGTTTCGAGCAATTGATCGATTTGTGTGGTGTGGATTTCTCCGAATACAAGGATGCTGCCCACGATGGTCCGCGTTTTTGTGTTGTCAGCCATTTGCTTTCGGTAACTCTTAACCAGCGCGTGCGTCTCAAGGTTTTTGCGACCGATGATGCGATGCCGATGGTGGATTCGGTCAACGATATCTGGAACTCTGCCAATTGGTTTGAGCGCGAGGCGTTTGATCTTTTTGGGATTGTTTTTAACGGGCACGACGATTTGCGGCGAATTCTGACTGACTACGGATTTATAGGGCACCCTTTTCGCAAGGATTTTCCTACAACGGGCCATGTGGAGATGCGTTACGACGCGGAGCAGGCGCGGGTTGTGTATCAACCCGTCACGATTGAAGCGCGCGAAATTACGCCACGAATTGTTCGCGAAGATAAATACGGAGGCCTGCAATAAGCGGAGCGATGCATGGCTGAAATCAAAAACTACACCCTGAATTTTGGTCCACAGCATCCGGCCGCCCATGGCGTGCTGCGCCTGGTGCTGGAGCTCGATGGCGAGGTTATTCAAAGGGCTGATCCGCATATCGGTTTGTTGCACCGCGCGACTGAAAAGCTGGCTGAGAGCAAGACTTACATTCAGGCGCTTCCGTACATGGATCGTCTGGACTATGTGTCGATGATGTGCAACGAGCACGCTTACTGTCTGGCGATTGAAAAATTGCTGGGTATCGAGGTTCCGGTTCGGGCGCAGTACATCCGCGTTATGTATGCAGAAATTACGCGTCTGCTAAACCATCTGATGTGGTTGGGTTCCCACGGCAATGATTGCGGCAGTTCGACGATTCTGATTTATACCTTCCGCGAGCGGGAAGATCTTTTCGACATGTATGAGGCAGCCAGCGGCGCGCGCATGCATGCCGCTTATTTCCGGCCAGGCGGGGTGTACCGCGATCTGCCGGATTCAATGCCGCAATTCAAGGCGAGCCGGGTTCGTAATGCGAAGGGTATCGCCGAGTTGAACAAGAACCGGCAGGGTTCATTGCTCGATTTCATTGGTGATTTCGCGCAGCGCTTCCCCGCCTGTTTGGACGAGTACCACACGCTGTTGACAGAGAACCGTATCTGGAAACAGCGCACCGT
>CAIOLZ010000179.1 GCA_903859265.1 uncultured beta proteobacterium | reverse complement strand
TCGTGTGTGACCTTGACACACTCGTCACATTACCAATTCGGGAGATCAGCGCCGGGCTGGCGGAAGTTATCAAATATGGGCCGATCGCTGACATGGTTTTTTTTGATTGGTTGGAGCAGAACATCGATCTGTTGATGCAGCGCGATATCCCCGCCTTGGCCCATGCAGTGCGCCGCAGTTGCGAAATAAAAGCCTGGGTGGTGGGGCAGGATGAGCGCGAGGGCGGGCTGCGCACGATCCTCAATTTCGGCCATACGTTTGGCCACGCCATTGAGACCGGACTGGGCTATGGCGCCTGGCTCCACGGCGAGGCTGTGGGATGCGGCATGGTGATGGCGGCGCACTTGTCGGCGCAACTCGGGCTGGTGGACATGGCCTTTGTGGCACGGTTAAAACAATTGATTCAACGCGCTGGTCTGCCCGTGGTGGGCCCGATTCTGGATGGGGCGGACAACGCCGGCCGTTATCTTGAGCTGATGCGCCACGACAAAAAAGCCGAGGCTGGAGAAATCCGCTTTGTCGTGATCGACAGCCCCGGGCGTGCGCAGGTGCGCGCGGCGTCTGATGATCTCGTGCGCTCTGTCATCGACCAGTGTTGCCAGGCTTGATTACTGTTGTTGCACCCTACGCCTGCGACCCGGCCGCGACGCGGGGTCGGCGCCATGCTGAAGCGCCGGCGCCGACACGCACCGAATTTCAGCGCGACCGCGACCGGATTGTTCACTCGACCGCATTTCGCCGGCTGGTTTACAAGACCCAGGTTTTTCTGAACCACGAAGGAGATCTTTTTCGCACCCGCATGACGCACTCTCTGGAAGTTGCCCAGTTGGCTCGTTCGATCGCGCGGCCATTGGGGCTCAACGAAGACCTGGTCGAGGCGATTGCACTGGCGCACGATTTGGGCCATACCCCCTTTGGCCATGCAGGGCAGGATGCGCTTAACGGCTGCATGGCCGACTGGGGCGGTTTTGAGCACAACCTGCAAAGCCTTCGCGTGGTGGACCATCTGGAAGAACGCTATCCAGAATTTGACGGCCTCAATCTCACGTTTGAGAGCCGCGAGGGAATCCTGAAGCACTGCTCCCACCACAATGCGCGCTTGTTGGAGTCGCTGGAGCCCGAATATGCTGACGGACAACCCGGTGTGGGTGGGCGGTTTCTGGAGCACAAACGGCCAAGCCTGGAGGCGCAACTCTGCAACCTCGCCGACGAAATTGCCTACAACGCTCACGACGTTGACGACGGGGTGCGTAGCGGGCTTATTACGCAGGAGCAACTCCAGTCGGTGGAACTGGTCGCTACCTACAGCCAACAGGTCTTGCAGGCGCATCCGCAACTGGCGCAGCCCGGCAATGCGCGCCGATTGTTGTACGAAACCATACGCCAGATGCTCAGTGCGCAGGTCTATGATGTGATTGAAACGACCCGCGCCAGGCTGCGGGAATGTAACCCGCAGAGTGTGCACGATGTGCGTAGCGCGCCTGCCTTGGTGACGTTTGGTGACGCAATGGCGCAGCAATCCAGGCAGCTCAAAAAGTTTTTGTTCGATAGCCTGTATCGGCATCCCAGTGTTGAAGAAACGATGGCACAAGCCAAGATCGTGGTGCGTGATTTGTTTGCCATGTACACCGCGGATCCGCAGCAAATGCAATTTGCTGCATTTCTGCGTCAGCCTGAAAAGTCGGATGCCGACAGCGCGGTCGCTCCAATGCGCGATGTCTCTTCGCAAGACCCTGACAAGCGCGCAAGAATCGTGGCAGATTACATCGCGGGCATGACCGACCGTTTTGCTGCCCGGGAGCACGAGCGGCTTTCTGGTCAGCGGCTGATTGCGTGAGTTGATATCCGTCGGTAATAACGGTCCAATGCCCAGTCAGCGAGACACTCAAATCATCGGAGCCACCCAACAGTGGCTGGAGCGGGCTGTCATTGGACTGAACCTTTGTCCGTTTGCAAAAAGCGTGCATGTGAAAGGTCAAATTCACTACGCGGTGAGCGCCGCGCAGACCTGGCAACAACTGGCGCAAGACCTTCGCAATGAACTGATCGGACTGCAGAATATGCCGCAAACCGTGCGCGAGACCAGCCTGTTGATAGTGCCCGACATGCTGCAAGAGTTTTTGGAGTTCAACGATTTTCTGGATGAAGCCGATCGTGTGTTGGAGGAACTTGATTTGCACGGCGTGCTGCAAATCGCAAGTTTCCATCCGTGTTTCGAGTTCGCAGACGCCGCGCCGCAAGCCATCAGCAACTACACCAACCGGACGCCGTTTCCGACGTTGCATTTGTTGCGGGAAGACAGCATCGACCATGCAGTAGCAGCGTATCCCGCGGCGGAATCTATTTTCGAGAAAAACAAGGAAGTGCTGGAAGCACTGGGGCCAGCGGGCTGGAACGCCCTGGGTTTGCAAGTGCGGGCGGTTGAAGCACCTATTGGAGATAGTCAGGATGAAAAAAAATAAATCTGCTTACACCGTTTCATCCGAAGCGCTCAGCCCGGAGTTGGCGTTGGAAATTCGTCCCGGGCAATCCGTTGAGCTGCTCAAAGCCTTGCACATTTTGACCCGCGAAGGAAAACTCAATCAGGACTCCCGCCGAAAACTCAAGCAGGTCTATCACCTCTACCAGTTCATCGAAAAACTGATGCAAGAGGTAATGCCGGAGACGGCAAAGAGCGTTACGCTGGCCGACCACGGCGCTGGCAAGTCTTACCTTGGTTTTATCCTCTACGACCTGTATTTCAAGGCGCTGCCGAACAGCCGAATTTTTGGCGTGGAAACCCGGGCGGAACTGGTGCAAGCCTCGCGGCAACTTGCCGCGCATTTGGGTTTCGAGCGCATGACTTTTTTAAACGCCAGCGTGGCGGACTCCATGCAGGAGGCAATGCTGCCAGACCAGATTGACGTAGTGACCGCATTGCACGCCTGCGACACCGCAACCGACGATGCGATTCGATTTGGACTTCAAAAGCACGCTAAGGCAATGGTTCTGGTGCCCTGCTGCCAGGCAGAAATTGCCCGGCATCTCAATCACGGCAAAGCACTGTCATTGCAACGCACGGCGCTGGCAGAGTTGTGGCGTCACCCGCTTCACACCCGAGAAATCGGGAGCCAGATTACCAATGTGCTGCGCTGCCTTTATCTGGAATCGCAGGGCTACCAGGTGACCGTCACCGAATTGGTGGGTTGGGAGCACAGCATGAAAAACGAACTGATTTTGGCCCGTTTTACGGGCCAGTACAAAAAGGCAGCTGCCCGGCGCCTGGTGGCAATTCTGGAAGAATTTGGACTGAAATCCCTGCTTAACACGCGGTTTACAGGCCTCAAAGACAATTTGTCGGACAATCCGTCTTCCATTTAATGGGTGGAATTCGACCACCTAGCACCTGTATTTTGGAGCTTCAGATGAAAAAAATTATTCACCTCTCATTGGTTCTGGCAGCAGTGCTGGTTTTGGGTGCGTGCGCTAGCAGCAGCCCTGACGTCGTCAAGCGTGAAGACGCTCAGCGGATGGCGCAAGTAGAAGATGCGGTGGTGCTATCTGTGCGACCGGTCACCATCGACGGCAGCCAGTCGGGTGTTGGCGCGGCCGTGGGGGGCGTGGTGGGCGCTATCGGTGGCTACAGCGCCAGCAGCGTGCAGCGTGAATCCCAGGTTCTGGGTGTGCTCGCCGGCGTCGCGGGTGCGGCAGCAGGCAACGCCATTGAGCGCATGTCCACCAAAGAGGAGGCCGAAGAAATTCTGGTGCAACTCAAAGGTGGCGAGCGTCGCGCCATTGTTCAGGCCAAAGGCACGCAAAAACTCGAACCCGGCGACCCTGTGATCATCGTCACCAGTGGCGGCAAAGTCCGCGTGACCAGAGCACCGAGCTAGAAACGCGCAGGGCAGGTCGGTGGCTCGCCTTGCGCGTCTCTCGCTGGCGGGTCATTTGCACCACGTTATACAGCGTGGCAACAACGGACAGGCAATTTTCTGCAGTGCGGCGCACTACCAGGCGTGGCTGGATTTGCTGCTGGAAACTTCGAAAAAATTTGACATTGCCGTCCACGCCTATGTGCTGATGGAAAACCACTTTCATCTGCTGGTGTCGCCCGGTTCGGACGACGCTTTGCCGCAGATGATGCAGGCCATCGGAAGGCGCTATGTGCGCTACTTCAATACCACCCGCCAACGCACTGGCACGCTCTGGGAAGGACGCTACCGGGCGACGGTGCTGCAGGTGAAACAGTATTTGTTGCCCTGCATGGCATACATCGACCTCAACCCGGTACGTGCCGGGTTGGTGGACAACCCGCTGCATTACCCATGGTCTAGCCACGCGCACTACCTTGGGCAGGTTACGCAAAAAATCATTACGCCGCACGCACTATTTTGGACAACGGGCAACACGCCATTTGCAAGGGAAGAGGCTTACGCAAAGCTGGTGCGCGAAGGGCTGAGCAGCACCCAATTGCATGAATTGACGGACGCGACGCTGAAGGGGTGGGCGTTGGGAGACGCTGAATTTCTGGCCGACCTGCAAAAAAAGACACCCCGTCGCCTCAAAAAGTCCCGCCCGGGCAGACCGGCAGAAGCTGGCAAGCCGGCATAAGCACTCAAACGACGGGTTCAATGACGGTGTTTCAGGCACTCTAATCTGTCCCCGATTATAAAAAATCGCATCGTGAGCAAATTAAATCGGAATCTGACCCCGTTTAATTTTCTTGGCACCTTTGTTGCATTGCAGTATCCTCTCGTTCCCATGTAATTTTCAGGAGTGCGCCATGACGACGGCTGCAGAAATCAAGCACCTTAACGACCACGGTCTGTATTCAAGTTCTCAGGAGCATGACGCTTGCGGCGTGGGCTTTGTGGCACATATCCGGGGTGAAAAAAGCCACTCGATTGTCAAAAGTGCTCTGAAGATTCTCGAAAACCTGGATCACCGCGGTGCGGTGGGTGCAGACAAGCTGATGGGCGATGGCGCTGGTATTTTGTTGCAGCTGCCTGACGCGTTGTACCGGGAGGAAATGCTGCTCCAGGGCGTGAAACTGCCGCCACCCGGGGAGTATGGCGTTGGGATGATCTTCCTGCCCAAGGAGCACGCTTCACGCCTGGCTTGCGAGCAGGAGATGGAGCGTGCCATCAAAGCTGAAGGACAAATATTGCTGGGCTGGCGTGATGTCCCGGTGAACCGGGATATGCCCATGTCGCCCACCGTACGCGAGAAAGAGCCGATCCTGCGCCAGGTCTTCATCGGGCGCGGCAACGACGTGATCGTGCAGGATGCGCTGGAGCGCAAGTTGTATGTGATTCGAAAAACGGCCAGCGCCGCGATTCAGAATTTACAGCTCAAACACAGCAAAGAGTACTACGTACCGAGCATGTCCAGCCGTACGGTGGTTTACAAGGGGCTGCTGCTGGCTGATCAGGTCGGCATTTATTTCAGGGATCTGGAAGACCCCCGTTGCGTGTCCGCGTTGGGGCTCGTGCACCAGCGGTTTTCCACCAACACGTTCCCCGAATGGCCGCTGGCACACCCTTACCGCTACGTGGCGCACAACGGGGAAATCAATACTGTCAAAGGTAACTACAACTGGATGAAGGCACGCGAAGGCGTAATGTCTTCCCCGGTGCTCGGCGCTGATCTGCAGAAGCTCTATCCCATCAGCTTCGCGGACCAATCGGACACTGCGACGTTCGACAACTGCCTGGAGCTTTTGACCATGGCCGGCTACCCCATCAGCCAGGCTGTGATGATGATGATTCCCGAACCCTGGGAACAACACACCACGATGGACCCGCGGCGCAAGGCGTTTTATGAATACCACGCTGCGATGATGGAGCCCTGGGATGGCCCGGCCTCGATTGTTTTCACCGACGGCCGCCAGATCGGCGCAACCTTGGACCGCAACGGTCTGCGCCCGTCGCGCTACTGCATCACCGATGACGATCTGGTGATCATGGGTTCTGAATCCGGCGTACTGCCGGTGCCGGAGAACAAAATTGTTCGCAAGTGGCGTTTGCAGCCCGGCAAGATGTTTTTGATCGACCTCGAGCAAGGTCGAATGATTGACGATGAGGAACTCAAAGCCAATTTGGCCAACAGCAAGCCTTACAAGCAGTGGATTGAGAATCTGCGCATCAAGCTCGACGACGTGGAGTTTTCCGAGCGTCGCGTGGATCACCCCATGACCGCTGTGGTTGCCGGCGTTGAGCCAAAGCGGGTTACTGATGTATTGCCCTTGCTGGACCGCCAGCAGGCGTTTGGCTTCACGCAGGAAGACATCAAGTTTTTGATTGCGCCCATGGCCACCGCAGGTGAGGAAGCCATTGGTTCGATGGGAAATGACAGCCCGCTGGCCGTACTCAGCGACAAAAACAAACCGCTTTACAACTACTTCAAGCAGTTGTTTGCGCAGGTGACGAATCCGCCGATTGACCCGATACGCGAAGCGATCGTGATGTCGTTGGTGTCCTTTATTGGTCCCAAGCCCAATTTGCTCGACATCAACCAGGTCAACCCGCCCATGCGCCTGGAAGTGTCACAGCCGATTTTGGATTTTGCGGACATGGCCAAGCTGTGCGATATCGAAACCCATACACAGGGAAAATTCCGCAGCCATACGCTGGACATCACCTATCCGCTGGCGTGGGGCCGCGAGGGCGTTGAAGCCAAGCTGGCGTCTTTGTGCGCGGAAGCGGTGGACGCCATCAAGGGTGGCAAAAACATACTCATCATCAGCGACCGCGCCGTGACGCCGTCACAGGTTGCGATTCCGGCCCTGCTGGCCCTGTCTGCGATCCACCAACATCTGGTGAAAGCAGGATTGCGCACTACAGCAGGCCTTGTCGTGGAAACCGGAACCGCGCGCGAAGTGCACCACTTCGCGGTGCTCGCAGGCTACGGAGCCGAGGCGGTTCACCCCTATCTCGCGATGGAAACGCTGGTGGCGATGCACAAGGATTTGCCGGGCGACTTGAGTGCCGACAAGGCGATTTACAACTACATCAAGGCAATCGGCAAGGGCCTCTCCAAGATCATGTCCAAGATGGGCGTGAGTACTTATATGAGTTACTGCGGAGCGCAGTTGTTTGAAGCCATCGGCCTGTCCAATGACACCATCGAACAGTATTTCACTGGCACTCCGAGCCGTGTCGAGGGCATCGGTGTCTTCGAGATTGCTGAGGAAGCCATTCGGATGCACAAGGCAGCTTTTGGTGACAGCCCGGTGCTGGCCAATGCGCTGGACGCCGGTGGTGAATATGCGTGGCGGGTGCGTGGGGA